>NZ_DEZM01000080.1:0-6448 GCF_002364825.1 Acinetobacter sp. UBA3132
GAAAAAAGCGCCTGACGGCGCTTTTTCTTTTTAAAGCTTAATCAGGCACCCTGTTCCAGCGGCAAGCCTGCATCACGGGCAGCACGTGTACCCCCCATCAGGATGACATATTCACGAGAGCTGTCGAAACCCTCTAGTTTTTCAGCAGCACGAGGGGCTTTACTACCTCCACCACACAGGATATAAATCGGCTGATCCGTGGACACTTGAGTAAGGCTATCTGCTGAAAGATCGTTAATGGGCTGGTTTACCGCACCCTTAATATGTGCTTCAGCAAAAGCATTAGAATCACGTACATCCCAGATTACAGCACCTTCTGGGAACTCAAATGTTGTAATTTCTTGTTTACGGATCATTGCGCACTCCTTTGATGTAAACAACACTTGGCAAATGAAGAAAACATCCCTAGCATCTCAGATATTCTTTCCATTTGTAAAGGTCTAAACTATGCCTTCTTTCGATATTGTTTCTGAATTAGAAATTTTTGAAGTAAACCATGCAGTTCAAAACACGCAAAAAGAAATTGCGACCCGTTTTGACTTCCGTGGTCAGGACGTTTCAATCGAGCTGAACGAAAAAAATAAAGAAATCAAAATCAAGACTGAAAGTGATTTCCAGTGTGAACAAGTTTATAGCATGTTAGAAAATCACTTCTTTAAACGTAAAGTAGATATTCAGGCGCTCGATCCGCAAAAAGGTGCACCTTCAGGTAAAAACTATATCCAGGTGATCAAACTGAAAGACGGTCTTGACTCAGATACCGCAAAAAAAATTAATAAAGCCATTAAAGAAAGTGGCATTAAAGCGCAGTCTTCTATCCAAGGCGACAAGATTCGTGTGACCGATAAAAAACGCGATACTTTGCAACAAATTATGGCATTCCTCAAAGAACAGCAATTTGGTGTGCCTTTACAGTTCAACAACTTTAAAGACTAAGACAGTCTATTTTCGGATAATAGAACCATGGCCAAAAGCAATCGACTCTCCAAACTGGTAAAAGCAAGTTCACGACTTCCTCAAGGCATTCGTACTGCACTGCTGAGTAAAACCTTTGGACGTGTGGTGCCGATGGTCGGTTCTGCCCGAATTCGCTATGAACAGGTGAGCCATGATCAGGTCATGGTCAGCATGGCCAATCATAAGGCTATGCAGAACCATATTGGTCAGGTTCATGCCTGTGCCATGGCACTGCTTGCAGAAACAGCCACGGGATTTGTCACCGCAATGAACGTGCCTGATTCTGCAGTCGTCCTCATCAAAAGTATCAAAATTGATTATAAACGTCCTACCCAGGGGGCAATGCGTGCTATAGCCACTCTGACTGCTGAACAGCAGCAATTGATGCAAAGTACAGATAAAGGCGAAACATTGGTGCAGGTCGTCATAACAGATGAATCTGGCAAAGCACCGATTCAGTGTGAAATGCTCTGGGCCTGGATCGCTAAATCGCAACTTAAAAATAGAGTTGCTTCTTAATATTTTAATAATCTGTACTAACTAAATTGGGATCGAGTTAAAGCATTCTTATTATTTATAGAGATGATGACTACCATACCCTTCTGAGCTTAATAGGATTTGATCTTTAGCTTTAAAATCAGGACAAGTTTTAAAATCAAGATTTTATGATTTAATTTTTCAAAAATAAAAAACCAGACATATCGTCTGGTTTTTGCATTCATCAATTCGCTTGTTGAGCATCAATGAACTTTTGTTTTGCTTCATCCGGAATCAGGCGCTTATTGCCTTTGACATCCACGGCAACAAAGGTAAATACCCCTTCAGTAACACGTACAGGTGGACGGGAATCATCGTGACTGTCCCATACTTCAATTTGCATTTGAATCGAGGTATTCCCCACCTTCAGAATCTTGGTATAACAGCTGATCACATCACCGACTTTTACCGGCACCAGAAAAGTCATCTGATTAATTGAAATTGTCGCACAACGTCCCTTAGAAAAACGTTCTGCGTGAATTGCACCGGCCAAGTCCATTTGTGAAACAATCCATCCACCGAATACGTCACCGCTCCAGTTGGTATCTGCTGGCATTGCAATCGTCTGTAGGGAAAGAATTCCCTCTGGTTGTACATGAGAATCTGACACGTTAACTCCAGGCCTGGGTATTAAGATTTGGCATTCAGCTGCTGATCCAGCCACTGTTGTAGCTGTGGTGCTCTGAGTGCGCCACTTATTCTAGCAATTTCATCAGTTTTATTCATCAAAACCAGTGTCGGAATACTACGAACATTAAATGCAGCACTGAGTCTTGGGTTCGCTTCCGTATCAATTTTGGCAAATACCACATTTGGATACTGCTGCGCTACCGTTGCAAAATGCGGAGCCATCATTTTGCACGGACCACACCAGTCCGCCCAGAGATCGATCAGAATCGGTAAATCACTACCAGTCACGAACTGGCTAAAATTCTGTTCATTCAGTTCAATCGGCGCAAGTGGAATCAGGCCCTGATGACACTGGCCACATGCAGGACTCGCGGTGAGTTTATCTTCAGGCACACGGTTTTTGGCCTGACATGACGGACATACAATGATCATCTAACGAACTCCAATATATTGATGTAAGAATTCTAATTGGGTCGAAATTGCTTTTTCAAACCATTCACCATGATATATATCGAAATGTCGCATATTCCACTCATGATATTGGGCAAATGGTGCAATATTGGTTACCGTTTCACGGCTAGACTCAATCGGAATCAGGCTATCCTGTTGCGCAGCGATAAACAGAACCGGTACTGTAATTTTGCGCACATCCTGAATCGGTCGATAGCGGATCAGTTTAAAGAATACCCGTGCTGGTATTTCCCCACTCCAGTAATGGTCTGGATGAACGATTGACAGATAACCTTCGTAGCTATCGGGTGTTGGCAAGAAACAGAGTTCATTCTGGGCCACGACGGGTAAAGTTCGTGGCGTCATCCCGACTTTAGAGCCCATATAATCTTGACTGGAAATTTTCAGCGCTTTAGGCAGCTGCTGTAAAGGATACAATTTGGCACTTTCAGCACCATCCACAAATGGAACTTGGACCATAATGGCCTGTACATCTTTGGATTCTGCGGCAAGTGTTAGTACATATCCGCCACTCAAACTCGTTCCCCAGAGCACAATACGTTTAGCATCCACGGATTTACGTGCTTTAACGTGAGCAATCATGGTTCGCCAGTCTTCAAGCTGGGCTTTAATTGAAACCAGTTCTCGTGGTCGTCCGGTACTTCCACCCCAGTAGCGATAATCAAACAAAATGACGGCATAACCCGCTGCTGCAAAGCGTTGGGCATATTTGACCAGTTCAAAATGACGTAAGGCAGCCAGACCATGTGCCATTAAAATGACTGCTGGTTTTTGTATATTCTTGGGACGATAAAAATCGGCAGCAATGACATCTTGACCGCTTTTGACATACAGTGGTTCAACTGTATATACATGCATACGCGCTCCGTTGCGTTATTTTATGGTTGTATTCGTTTATAAAAATTTCAGATCTTTCTGCTCATTTTTGAGCTTAATGCTATCATAAAGCATATCTTTATAAATGAAATGATGGAGTGACATCATGAGTGAAAATGTAGGCTTTGCAGGTCAAATTGGTCCAGAACATATCGAACAGGTAGTTGAGAAAGGCTTTAAATCCATTATCAATAACCGCCCGGATATGGAAGGTGGTCCGGATCAGCCAACCAGTGCACAAATTGAAGAGGCTGCTCGTGCAGCAGGTCTGGATTATGTGCATCAACCTGTAGTTGCAGGTCAGATCACTGAACTTGATGTCCGTACTTTTGCCAATCACTATAATGAACTACCAAAACCCTTATTGATGTTCTGCCGTACTGGTAACCGTTCTAATAACCTGTACCAGATCGCAAAACAAATGGATTTATTGGATGACTAATCCCTGCTTCTGGAAATGTGCAATGCTTGGACTCGGTCTAAGCTTTGCTACACTCAGTTTTTCTGCAGAATTAAGCCGGCCATTAACTCCTACAGTAAGTGTAGCTGGACAAATGAATAGCATTAAGTTTCAAGAATTAATGAAACAGGGTTTTAAGTCTGTCATTGTCAATCGTCCAGATCAGGAAACAGGTAATGAAGTATCGGTTATTCAGCTTCGCACTATCGCAGAGCGCCATCATGCCAGTGTAATTTATCAGCCAGTGATTAGCGGAAAAATTACACAACAGAACATTGAAGAATTTTCCAAATACTATAATGACTTACCTAAACCCATTTTAATGGTTTGCCGTAGTGGTATACGCTCTGCTGTCTTGTATTACGAGGCGAAGGACCAAGGATTAATTCATGAATAAAGTTTTATTGATCATTTGCTTAAGTTTAAGTTTTGTTGGTTGTAGTTCGATGAATGTGAAACCCACGGTGGGTGTGAGTGTGGGAACTTCGATTTAATTTTTAAATTGAAATCCCCATAAAAAACAGCGCCGAAGCGCTGTTTTTTTGTTTATTTTTTAAATTAACGATAAGTTATATAAAAATTAGAAACCTTACCATTTGGAGCTGTAGTTGTAATTATAAAATTATCCCCAGCTGCACAATCTTTTAAACGATATTGGTAATAAGTCGAATTAATCACATTGGCAATTGGATTACTTCCTGAAGATAATGCAGCGGTACATGATTTATTATTATCTGTAGTATCCTCTGGAGTTACAGCAATTGTGGTACCTGATGGCATTGGTGTTGTTAAAGCACTCTTACCAAATAAATTGAAACTTAAAGAAGAACCGCTTGCTAGCAAGTCACGAATAGTCGCTGTACTATCAGCAAAATATAAAACAATTTGTTGACGTAAAATTGCCGATAATTGGTTATCACAAGTATTAGCAATATTAGGTTCAGAGAATGAAGAAATACCACAGGTTAAACGTGAACCTAGAAGCTGACGGTCATATTTAAATTCACCAATTCTATTATCATAAAGGTTATTTTCATTATCATCGCGGAAAAAGCTACCAATATTATTAACTAAGGTATCCTCTAGGGGTGTATAAATATTATCACCGTTCGTATCAACGTAACTCTTATCACCTTCCACGTAAGCTAGCACAGATACACGGCCATCAGCAGGACGTGGATTTTGAGTACTTAATTCTACAGAACATTGACCTTTAACAGTTGAGCATGCTCCATCAACTTTGCCACCCTCTGTAATAAAGTTAACTACTGTTCCATCGGGAACGTCATTACCGTTACGATCAGCTAATCGTGCAACGATGGTCGTAGTATCACCATCTTTATCATTCTCTAATGAGTTTTTAGAAACTGATAAACTAAAACTATTTTGAGTTGCACGCCCCATTGTAATGGTTATATTTTTCGCAAGTGCACTAAAACCACTAGGCAAAGTTGCTTTAATTTCTACAGGACCTGGAATATCGCCGGGGTAGATATTTACAATGACTTTACCATTACTATCAGTTTTAACTGTTCGATCCTCAGTATTGCCAAGACTTACAAAGCTTGAACCCCTTGGTGCATTATTCAAGCTTAATGTCACATCCTGATTGGCAAGTGTTGTGCCATTGGAATAAACGGTAAATTCTACTTGACTACTTGAAGAGGAACCGCTTCCCTGGACTGGAATCTTTAATTCATCCTTAGAGTTATAAACAATAGATGTAGCTGTTGCTGCTTGAATATTAACAAAAATATCTTTTGAATTTATTGTAGATGTACTTGGCGTTACAGTAATCTTCTGATTACCACTGCATAACTTACCAGCTATATCATAAGCATAATATGTATTGGAAATATTTCCTTCACTTGATGAAACAACTTTTGGATTACTGAAACTACCGCAGTCAGCAGAGAATGTAACTTCTTGATTATTTTTATAATTATTATCAGTATCTTTTATAATCAACGTTATGAGAGTCGAACCACCTGAAACTAGAGATGTACTTGCTGCAACAAGTTGGTCAATCACAATATCAGTTTTAACGAAACTAATATTTTTTGACTGAGTAGCAGTTTGATCATTTAATTCAACAGAGGCTAATATCTTATATGCGCCTGTCACATTCGAATCTGTTGGTATAACTCCAATACTTGCTTCACCATCAGCATTAGTAAAAACTGAGCTATTCGTGGTACTAAATGTCATATTTTCACCAGAAAAAGTAACTAGAGCCCCACGAACTGGATTACCATTTCCATCAGCTACTTTAATTGTTGCTATAGCTCCTAATGCCGAAATTTTTTGAGTTTCTGCACCATTTGAGTCTGTTAACAAAAAGTTAGTAATTTTGAGTGATTGGACTTCAGATGGGTTACCAGCATTATCTGAACCACCCGTATTACCACCTGAATTTCCGTTTTCATAGTAGCCTTCACTACCACCACCACCACAGCCTGCCAAAAGTAAAGCTAAAGCAAGAGCAGAAAACTTAGTGCTCAATTTTTTATTAATCAT
>NZ_DEZM01000082.1:0-5683 GCF_002364825.1 Acinetobacter sp. UBA3132
TCTGTATTTAGATCTGCGTAACGTGCATCCACAAACACACCCCAATTTTTAGCATCTGCTGGTTGGAAATTAAATCCAATTTGACCCGCTACACCATATGAAACATCGGCATCTAATTTAGCCACCTGTAAAACATTTTTTGCAGCTTGACTAAACTCTTCATCCCATGGAATGAATACTGTTGCACCTACACCAACATAAGGGGTAAAACGACTTGAATTCTTAAAATTATATTTCGCTGTTAATGTTGGTGGTAAATGCTTTAACGAGGCAATTTTTACACCACCTGCCATATCTACATCGTGGTTAAACGGTGTAGCAAGCAATAATTCTGCAGATACATTGTCATTAAAGAAATATTCTACCGAAGGAGTAAAATTTAGTTCACTGCTTGCCTTAGCATCGTTCACAGTACCTGGAATAAGATCTGTTTCTTGAGTAGGTGCTAGAACAGAAGCCCCCACTTTCACTTGCCACTGGCCTGCCATCGCAGATACTGAAAGACCCATTAATGCAATTAGAGCAACTTGCTTTAACATTTTTAATACCCCACGGGAAGAATAATTATTAAGAAAAATATACCTTAATTAATAATAAACATGGTTAAAATTAATATGCAATAGATATTATAAAATCAAATTATAAGTATTATTTAAGTATATGTAATTAATATATATTTATTTTAATCTTACCAACCTGGTTGGATTAAAATACCAACCAGGTTAATCTGATTTAATTATTATTTATTCCAAGCAGACAAGTCAGAATTAATAGACACTAATTCAAATAAAATGTGTGAAACATCACACAATCAAAGCACCATTGCCGCAATCCAGCCAAAAATTAGCAATGGAATGTTGTAGTGGATAAAGGTTGGAATCACACTGTCCTTCATATGGTCATGTTGACCATCCATATTCAGGCCAGACGTTGGGCCAAGGGTAGAATCTGACGCTGGCGAACCCGCATCTCCCAGTGCTGCAGCAGTACCAATAATGGCAATAGTTGCTTCAGGACTAAAGCCGAACTGAATGCATAACGGTACATAAATGATGGCTAAAATTGGCACAGTCGAGAATGATGAACCGATCCCAAGAGTTACTAGCAGACCAATCAAGAGCATTAAGAAGGCTGCAAGTGCTTTACTTTGACCAATCCATTCTACAGAGGCCTGAACCAGCGCTGGCACCTGATTGGTTGCTTCAATGACTGAGGCGAACCCCTGGGCAGCGATCATAATGAAACCAACCAGTGCCATCATACGCATACCGGTAATGATCACATCATCTGCTTCTTTCCATTTAAAGATTCCGGCACAGCTAAGAATTGCTACGCCCACCAAACCTGCAAGAATCATAGAATCTGAATACAGCTGCACAGCCAGCGTTGCTACAACTGCAATCACTGCCATCCAGATGGTGAACTTGGCAATTTGAGGTCGAGCTGCCTGCTGTTCTACGCCCAGTTCGGCAGAAATACTCTGCTGCTGTTCGACCTGGATATCTTTATACACACGTGGCTTACGATAGCTGATAAAGATCGCAACCAGCAAACCGATAAACATGCCAAATACAGGAATCGCCATGGCAGCTGGAATCTGGTCATAGGTGATCTGGAAGCCATAAGCTTTACCAAAAGTATTGATATTCTGACCCAAAATATCATTCAGAAAGATTGCACCAAAACCAACTGGAATCAGCATATAGGTAGCAACCAGACCAAATGTCAGCAAACAGGCCACCAGACGGCGGTCTAACTGCAAGTGATTAAATACGATCAATAAAGGCGGAATCAACACAGGTATAAACGCAATATGCACAGGAATCACGTTTTGAGAGAAGACCGCTGCAATTGCAACAGTTGCAAAAATCATATATTTAACACGATTTTGTGCTTTGATATCAGCCTCACCTTTTAAGGTACTAATCATCTTATAAGCTAAAAGATCAGGCAGGCCTGAACGTGCCAAAGCTAAAGCAAATGCACCTAAAATACCGTAAGCCAAAGCAATTTTAGCACCACCACCCAGGCCATTGTTAAATGCATCTAAAGTTCCCTGGAGGCCTAGACCCGCCAGCAAACCACCAAGAATAGCACCAATGACCAGGGCAAAAACCACAGGTACACGTGCCAAGGAGAGTCCACACATGACTCCGATAGCAGCAAGAATCGCAAACATAATGAATTGGGAATGAGAGAAAGGGAGGTATTTTATCAGAAAATGCGAATAAAAATTCCCCTACATTTTTATCAATCCAAATCCATCTTTGTGACTGGCTTAAGCATGCTGCTGAGTAAATTCACGGATAGACTCTGCTATAAGTTTTGGCTGGCTTAAGATTGCCCAATGATTGGCATCTAGCTCTACCCTGGAAAAGGTTTGCACCCATTTTGGCATTTCATCAACTAGTTGCGGACTGACGAAATTATCCCGCTTTAGCACAATGGCCTGTACCGGACAGATGGCATAGCGTTCACGGGGTTTAAGCAACCGTGGAATAAAATTGGCCCGATACAGCCCAACGCCATATTTTCCATCTTTGACAATATTCTGGTTCAATGGCAGTCCTTCTTTGCCTTCCAGTTCCCGAATAATTTTGCCCCAGCGCTCGGGATTGAAAAAATTCCATGCAGTTGGTGCCAGCCAAGGCAATTGAAACATGGCGATATACCAAGACTTGCTTAATTGTTTAAAAAATCTTGATCGGTTTTGCTTGAACTGATTCCGCATCCAGAAGGCGGCATGATCCAGACAGGGACCTGAAATCGTGGTAAAGGAAAGAATACGGCCTTCGAATCTTGGGTCAGTCACCGACTCCCAGGATTGAATCGAACCCCAGTCATGGGCAACCAAATGAAAAGATTGTCTTGGAAGAACGGCATTCACCACTTCCTCCAGATCCATACTCAGACGCTCCAGACGATAATCACGGATATATTTGGGAATGGATGAATCCCCTGCGCCACGCACATCATAAGTAACGATAAAATAATCCGGCAGATAGACAATTACATTTTTCCAGACCTCCTGATGATCCGGATAGCCATGCACCAAAACCAAAGCAGGCTTGCTGATATCACCAAAAGTTCTTACTGCAAGACGCTGCTGATCACTGGTTGCCACCCATTGAGTTTGTGTTTCCATCTGGTCTTCCTTTATTGTTATTGACCGTTTATTTTATAACTCGGCATGATTTATCAATGCCATCACAATTTTGTTGTTCTAGTATGCATAGCTATACAAGAAAAAAGAATGTCAGTATGAGCCTATTACGTAAAATTCAAAGCCTGCCTTTGGTCACTAAATTTATCTTAAACCGTTATGCACCGTATCGTGGAGCGGGTATCGAAATTGATGAACTGGATTATGCCAATTATCATATTCGCGTGAAAATGCCACTAACTCGTAAAAACCAGAATATTGTCGGCGTACATTTTGGGGGTAGCTTGTATTCCATGGTCGATCCCTTCTACATGCTGCTCCTGATGCATCATCTGGGACCAAAATATATTGTCTGGGATAAAGAAGCGACCATCCAGTTCCTCTCTCCAGGCCGCGGAACTGTGTATGCAGACATACGCATTGATGCTGAAGAAGTGAAAACTATTATGAATTTGGCGGCTGATCATGCTCCTGTCTATCGTAACTATCAGGTCGATATTTATGATGATTCAGGTGTACGTATTGCAGAAGTAAAAAAGACCTTATATATCCGTCGTAAAAAACCCAAAGCTCTCTTTAAAGATAAATAGAAATTAGATCAACAAAATAAAAGCGCCTGTACAAGCGCTTTTATTTATTAATACCAGATAGTGCTGTGATTAACGGCGTTGCTCAATCGCCGCGCCTGCACCACCACCGATCGCACCACCGATTGCTGCACCAGCGTTACCACCAAAAATACTCTTACCAACGGCTGAGCCCACAGCGCCGCCTACACCACTGTAGGTTGCATTGCGGTTAGAGCCGCCTTGAGTCTTACTTCCGACAGCGGCACCGGCACCACCGCCAATAGCAGAACCCCAGCCACCGCCGACACTATTACCCACACCACCACCGACTGCGCCACCGAGTGCTGCAGCACCTACACGTTGATCACGGGCAGACATATTTTCACAACCTGCTAACATAAAGGTTGAAACTGTCACCGCAGCCACTACGCCAATTAACTTTTTCATGATCCAGCTCCCTGTTCGATTCCTCTGTCTTATGAGTTAAGAGTAACCGGAATTTAAGGAACGATTTATAACAAGATGTTAAATCTTGAAACTCCCCTACGCTATTTTGTAAATAGCACATGAAATTGGATCTTTTAATTTTATTCCGCAGTATCTACCATGAGCAAATCACGAGAGGTTGCACCATCTTCAGTTATTACGGTATGCGTTACCTCGGTTTTATCCGTACCAGTATGTTGCTGCAATTGTAGAGTACGTTTTACAGGTTCAGCCTGATCTTTTTTAAACTCGATACCTTCAGCATCAATAGTTCTGGTTTGCTGGAGGATTTCACCGTCCTGCTTCAATGTCGTATTGAATTCAATTTTAGAGGTGGGAACAATCACGCCCCCCTTTTGAATCACTGGAATTGACAGTTTTTTATCTGAGAACTGCCCCAGAGTGTCATCAAATACCACTTCTTTAGCAACAATATCCTTGCCTTTATTGGTGATTTCCAGAATCGTGGCTTCAACATGACGTACAGGTTGCTGTCCTTCTACCCGACGCAGCACTTCAGTTTTTAGTACAGGAACCACAGCTTTATCTTCAACTATAATAGTATTTGGCATAGGTGCTGCAAATGAAACAGTTGAGACTACGAACAATGTGGTAACCGCTAATTTTTTACTTATAAAACGCATTTTTCCCTCTCAATAAAAAATAAGCACCGAGCTTAACAAGCGGCGCTTGTACTACAGATCATCGGTATGGATTAATAAGTAGCAATGATCAGTGCCTAAATAGATGTAAAGCTTGTTTTACTTTATTGAGTAACAGCTTCTGATGTTGCAACGTCATCTGTTTCTAATGGTGCCGCGTCCAAAGGTTGAGCTTCTTCATTTGCAGCTGCTTGATCTACAACTTCAGTTTCATCCGCGGCTGTAGTGTCGCCAGGTGCTGTATTTTCTGCTTGATCTTTAGAACACGCTGTCAAACCGAGTGCTAGCAGTAGTACAACTGAGATTGCTAAATTTTTCATCTTACTGTTCCCATTTAAGTTTATATTTTCCTCAGAAATACTGGCATATTTTAGGGTTTGATTTCAAATCATTGTTTAAAAGTGCTGATTTGACAACATCCAGCCATAAAAAAAGCCACCCGAAGGTGGCTTTTTCTGATTTAAAGTGTCTGATTACAGACCGTTAAACTCATCATTAAATGCTTGGCTAAGCGCTTGGTCTACATCAGAGAAGTCATTATGCAGTTCAAATTCTGCAGCTTCTGCTTCTTGACGACGACGCTCCAAGTGGTAAGCCAGACCTGTACCCGCTGGGATCAGACGACCTACAACTACGTTTTCTTTCAGACCGCGTAGATCATCTTCTTTACCTGTTACAGCCGCTTCAGTTAACACACGAGTTGTTTCCTGGAACGATGCAGCAGAGATGAACGAATCAGTAGAAAGTGACGCTTTGGTAATACCCATCAATTGACGTTCAAACTTCGCAGGGAACTTGTTCTG
>NZ_DEZM01000036.1:0-1017 GCF_002364825.1 Acinetobacter sp. UBA3132
GATTTATGAAAGAGATCTAATATAAAAAATTAAATCTTAACAGCATATACCGTAAAAAATACCGTATAAATATTATCTATTTCATATCGTACTTATTGATCGCCCCTCTGCATGAGTTTTCAGGCAATTGGAGCAATTATACAAGATCACAATCACTTGCAAATCGTCATAATAATACTGGGTAATAATAAATAGTTCTTACTACAAATTGTGCAATTACACTATTTCCTTTTACAGGAACGTCTTAAATAGCACTCTCACATGCTTCACACTAGGCAGAATCCGTAATCTGCTCAAGAAAGCAACTATAAAAAGTTTAAACAATTTTTCACAAGTCGTATTTCTTAAAGAAACTAGTTCCGCATCAGTAAATCATAAAAGCAGATTTTCCCCCTTAATATTATTAATGGATCCAATTTATACTTTTATTGTACATTTTGTATTGACTATTCGCATCAATAGTCATAAATTGGATCCAATTGATAAGGAGATCAGAATATGTTCATTAAAAATGCTTGGTATGTGGCAGCGCGTCCTGAAGAAGTTATGGAAAAGCCATTAGGTCGTCAGATCTGTGGTGAAAAAATGGTGTTTTATCGTGGTAAAGAAAATAAGGTCTATGCAGTAGAAGACTTCTGCCCACATCGCGGTGCTCCACTATCTTTAGGCTTTGTAGAGGATGGCAATCTGGTTTGTGGTTATCACGGCTTAGTTATGGGCTGTGATGGCAAGACAGTTGCTATGCCTGGACAGCGTGTTCGTGGTTTTCCATGTAACAAGAATTTCAGTGTCATAGAGAAATTCGGTTTTATCTGGGTATGGCCAGGTGACCAGTCACTTGCAAGTGAAGATCAGTTACCTGAACTTGAATGGGCAGAGAATCCTGAATGGGCATATGGTGGCGGATTGTTCCACATCAATTGCGATTATCGCCTGATGATTGACAACCTGATGGATCTTACTCATGAAACTTATGTTCACTCAGCCAGTATTGGACAAAAAGAAATTGATGAAGCA
>NZ_DEZM01000036.1:1089-2352 GCF_002364825.1 Acinetobacter sp. UBA3132
CAAAAAGAAATTGATGAAGCAGCACCTACTACTCGTATAGATGGGGATCATGTTATTACAGAACGTCATATGGAAAATATCTATGCACCTCCATTTTGGCAAATGGCATTAAGAGGCAACAATCTGGCGGATGATGTTCCGGTAGACCGCTGGCAGATCTGTCATTTCTTTGCGCCAAGTAATGTTCATATTGAAGTTGGCGTAGCACATGCAGGTAAAGGTGGCTATCAGGCAGCTGCCGAGCATAAAGTATCTTCTATTGTGGTGGACTTTATTACGCCTGAAACAGAAACCTCTCACTGGTATTTCTGGGGTATGGCCCGTCACTTCCAGCCAGAGAATGCGGAACTGACAGATCAGATCCGTGAAGGTCAAGGCAAGATTTTCTCTGAAGATCTGGACATGCTGGAACAGCAACAACAAAACCTGCTCCGCTACCCTGATCGCAAGTTGCTGATGCTGAATATTGATGCAGGCGGAGTGCAAGCGCGCAAAGTGATTGATCGTCTGATTAGCCAAGAACAGGTTAACGAGATTGCAGGCAAAGAGCAGATTCCGTCAGTCACGCTTGGTTAAATAGTTAAAGTTTTAGAACAGTATTTTGATTTTTTAAATTTTAGGAGCGGCACTCACATGGAAGTGACCATTCATCAGATCCATCAACACAATTCTCAAATAAATTCATTTGAGCTCATGAGTTGTAATGGGGAGCCTCTACCTCCTTTTAAAGCAGGTGCTCATATTGATGTACATATGGGCGAAGGCTTAATTCGCCAATACTCACTGGCGAATTGCAGTAGTGAGCAGCATCGCTACGTGATTGGTGTACTGAATGATCCCAACTCGCGTGGTGGCTCACGCTTTATGCATGAACAGTTACAGGTGGGGCAACGCATTCAGATTAGTGAACCCCGTAACCTGTTTGAGTTGAATACAGAGCTTGAACATGCAGTCCTATGTGCAGGCGGGATTGGGATTACACCAATTCTGGCAATGGCCAAAGAGTTAAAACGACTGAACAAATCTTTCAAGCTGTTTTACTTTGTTAAAACCCGTTCGGCAGTGGCTTTTCATGAGGATCTCAATCTTCTCGGTGATTCAGTTCATCTGCACATTGATGATGAAGCCGCCACACATTGCAACTTACTAAGTGCGCTTGCTCAGTCTGACTTAGCACATCATGTTTATGTATGTGGTCCACAAGGTTTTATGGATTTCGTGATCCAGACTGCCCAACAGCAATCCTGGCCTGAGACGCATATT
>NZ_DEZM01000036.1:2606-4150 GCF_002364825.1 Acinetobacter sp. UBA3132
ATAAAGAACACTTTAGCGCACCAACAATTGATACCAATGAAGATGGTAGTTTCACTATTAAAGTTCAAAAAACCGGCCAACTGATCCATGTTGCACAAGACCAAACAGCTGTACAAGCACTTGAAGCTGCTGGGGTAAGTATTCCTGTTTCTTGCGAACAGGGTATTTGTGGTACCTGCTTAGTGAAGGTAGTAGAGGGTGAAATTGACCACCGGGATATGTATTTAACTGAAGAAGAACAGGCGGCACAAGATCAATTTACTCCATGCTGCTCGCGTGCAAAATCTAAAATGCTAGTTATTGATCTTTAAAAAATAAAAAACTGCTATCTCATTAAAACTAGCAGTTTAATCTTTCTCAACTTTCCACCCTTCTGCACCCTCAGAAGGGATTTTTTTATTTAAAGAAAAGGCTTAACCTTAGGAATGCACATGTGAATTAAAAATAGAACGCATCATATCGCCCAGAGTGACTACATGGCTATGTTCACGCATCAGACTCTCTGCTCGTGCTGAATCACGATTTTTTAAAGCATTGAAAATGGCACAGTGTTGAATATGGGCATGATGCAGACGGCGAATTTCTGAGAGGGGATTATTTTTATCATAAGTTAAGGCTTGGGCAGAAGCCATGGGTAGCTGATTATTCTTACTCAGAGCCTGCACAATAGCGATATTATCTGAGCCTTGAATAATCGTATTATGAAAAATGGTATTGTAATAATGATAGATTTCAATATCCTCATTACTTAGTTCAGTTTTTTTAAATATTGGCTCTATTTGAATAATGCACTGCATTAACTGATCTTTTTGCTGCGTACTTAGCCCTTTTTCTGCCAGTTTTTTTGCTGCCAGGCCTTCAAGCACTCCTCGCACCTCAAGTGCATCCTGAATCAACTTGGGAGAAATTTCTCTAACTGTATAGCCGCGGGTTGGATTTTTTAATAATAATCCTTCTTGCTCAAGCAGTTTAAATGCCATACGCACCGGTTGACGTGAAACTCCAAGCATTTCTGCTGTTGGAATTTCAGCCATGCGAGCACCGCCCGGAATTTCACCTGAAATAATCATTTTTCTAAGTTCAATCAGTACTTGCTGACCTGATGACATGGACTTACTCATCTATAATATGTGCACTGATGCTACCGGGTGCATGAAAATAATTCAACAGAAGTCATGAAGATCCTATTCAGCTTATTAAGTTATTGCTTCCTCAAGAATAGACATTGAAAAGTAGCTAGACGAACTCAAATCCGACCTGATGATATAGAAAATTATCCTTCCTGAAAATGCTGTAAATTAGTGGCCATGATTTCAAGATTATTCCTGATCAAAAAGGCCAGATTAATATCCACGCCTTTTAGCATCGTTTGTTCCAGTTCCTGAACGACTGCCCGACACTCGCTTAATTTATTTAACCCTGCTTGAGTGACATTCACAAGAATACGACGACCATGAGAGGGGTCCGATTCCTTACTAATCCAGCCGCTACTTAATAAATCCTGTAGAATTTTATTAGTCGATTGGGGTTTGATAAAAGAACGC
>NZ_DEZM01000113.1:0-272 GCF_002364825.1 Acinetobacter sp. UBA3132
CAAGCAGGACAGCGGTTGCTGAACTGGCAATACCATCCATATTATGATGCTCAGCTAACCACATGCGGCGGTAACCCAGCTTTTCTGCGGTTTGTGCCAGTTCCAGAGCATGTTGCAGGGAGAATTGAATGGTTTTATCGTCACGAACAGGAACCAGTTCAAGAATGGAGAACTGAGTATCGTTAAGCGTACGCATAATATTACTCTTTATTTGACATGACTAAGAGCATACGATGTTCAACCGGATTTGTATATCGAAAAAAAACGATATA
>NZ_DEZM01000113.1:486-1202 GCF_002364825.1 Acinetobacter sp. UBA3132
GATGCTTAAAAGAGGGAAGGTCGTAAAAGAGATTAAGCTTTGTATTGAACGCTTAACGACGGCCACGGTTGTTATAGCGGTAGTCGTTATAACGGTAATTACGTGAGGAGTTATAACGGCGATCATAACGGTCATCATAACGACGGTCTTCACTTACTTTCTTGCCAAGAGCAGAACCACCCGCAGAACCCAATGCTGCACCAATCAGGCCACCATTGTTACCACCCATATTTTTACCTACGGCATAACCTGCACCGCCACCCAGTGCGCCACCAATAATGGCACCGTTACGGTCTCGTTTATTCGCTGAAATGGCTGCACCTGCACCACCACCGATTGCAGAACCGATTGTTGCGCCAGTTGTACCACCAACTCTATTACCTACTGCAGCACCAACTACCCCACCAAGTGCAGAAGCAAGAGCAGTATTCGTTGTATTACCCGCATTCGCTGTTGTCATACCCATGCCCATAGCTGAGGTAGCAACAACCGCGATCATTAGAGATTTGTAGTTCATGAGTACACCTTTTATATATATGGCTGTATTTGTCTATGAGTTAAATTTAATCTGGCAAGAGCGAAACAGCATGGAGAGTCTGTAGATGAAATGTGTTTTTTATCTCCTTAATTTATTCATAATTAATAAACAATATTTTTCACGTATTACAAGCAGTTAGATTCATTTATAAGCAATTAAAAAAGCACCCGAAGGTGCT
>NZ_DEZM01000113.1:1303-13602 GCF_002364825.1 Acinetobacter sp. UBA3132
AAGCACCCGAAGGTGCTTTTTATGTCAAATGTAAGATGCAATTGAGAGCCTATAAAGACTGAATTAACGGTAGCGCTTTTTCCAGTGTTTCGCACGTTTTTCAGCTCGACGGTCTGCTGTTTTGTCTTTGGCAATTTTATTACCTAAAGCTGCACCACCTGCTGCACCTAACGCAGAACCGATGTAACCACCGTTAGAGCCACCCATGCTTTTACCTACAGTATAACCTGCACCGCCACCTAAAGCGCCACCAATGGCAGATTCAGTACGGTTCTTCTTGTTACTTGCTACAGCTGCACCACCAGCACCGCCAAGTGCTGCACCAATTGTTGCACCTGTGTTGCCCCCCATGTTTTTACCCAAAGCTGTACCAGCCACACTACCTAATGCACTTGCAGCAGCAACACGAGCAGTGCTGTCGGCATGAGCATTAACGGTCATCATTGACCCTGCGGCTAAAGCGGTACTTAATAAAACTGCGCTCAGTTTCATGCTGGAACTCCATATCCGTGATCGGATTATATTGTGTTTCGATGGCAGAAAATGTAACAAAAAATCGTCATTACATTGTGAAGAAAGATCTCCATATTTAGATGCTTTATTTGCGAGTTTGTAAAATAAGTAAAGAATGCGGATTAAATTGATTAAAAAAGAGGCATTAGCATTAATTTGGATCTTAAGAGAGATGCTTATCTGGATGCTTTAGCCGCAAAAAGCTTGTACTGAATAAAGATGTTCTTTATGTCTGAGAATCGTTAAACTAGGCGCAATTTTTGATTTCGCTGTGCTAAGACCCTTATTTAGCTATAGCCTTTGTTTGAGATACTTTAAAAAATGAAAGAATCGTTACGTTTACGATTAGACCAGCTCTCCGACCGTCACGAAGAACTCACTGCCTTATTGGCAGATGCGGAAGTCATTTCAGATAATAAACGCTTTCGCCAGCTTTCCCGCGAGCATAATGACCTAACCGAAATTACTGAAGTATGGACCAAGTATAAACAGGCTGAAGAAGATATCGAGACTGCTCAAGCCATGCTGAGCGATCCTGACTTTAAAGAAATGGCTCAGGAAGAGATTAAGGAAAATAAAGCCCTGATCGAACAGCTGGAAGCGGATCTGAACATTTTGATGATTCCGAAAGATCCGAATGATGCGAACTCGGCTTATCTGGAAATCCGTGCCGGAACCGGTGGTGACGAAGCAGCGATCTTCTCGGGTGACTTGTTCCGTATGTATAGTAAATATGCAGAGAGTCAGGGCTGGCGTATCGAAATCCTGTCTGAAAATGAAGGTGAACACGGCGGTTATAAAGAAGTGATCTGCCTGGTCAATGGTGAAGGCGTCTATGGTCGTCTGAAATTCGAAAGTGGCGCACACCGTGTACAACGTGTCCCAGCAACAGAATCCCAAGGCCGTGTACATACTTCAGCATGTACAGTCGCGATTCTTCCTGAGGTTGATGTGGATACTTCAGTCGACATTAACCCGGCGGATTTGCGTATTGATACTTATCGTGCATCAGGTGCCGGTGGTCAGCACATTAACAAAACCGACTCTGCGGTACGTATTACCCACATTCCAACGGGGACTGTGGTGGAATGTCAGGATGAGCGTTCACAGCATAAGAACAAGGCTAAAGCGATGGCGCTTCTGGTGTCACGTCTGGAAAATGCCAAACGTGCAGCAGCGGATGCAGCAACGTCGGAAATGCGCCGTGACCTGGTCGGTTCGGGTGACCGTTCAGAACGTATCCGGACTTATAACTATCCACAGGGTCGTATGACTGATCATCGTATTAACCTGACTTTATATAAGCTGGATGCGGTGATGGAAGGTGATTTGACTGAATTGCTGGATAGTCTGCACCGTGAATATCAGGCGGATCAGCTTGCCATGCTCGCACAGCAGAATGGTGGATAATGAATATTTTACAAGCGCTGGCTTTACGTGGTGAACCAGAAAGCTATGAACGTCAGGAAAATGCCTGGTTGCTGGAACACATTACCAAGATTGATTCTTTTGATCTGGTGATGAAAAAGAATCAGGAACTGACGCTTGAACAGGAACAGGCTTATGTTGATGCTCTGGCGCGTATTGCTGCGGGTGAGCCTTTGGCTTATGTCACTGGTTCACAACCGTTTTGGACACTGGATCTGAAAGTCACCAAAGACACATTGGTGCCACGTCCCGATACAGAAGTATTGGTTGAAACTGTACTTAAGCTGGACTTGCCTGAAGATGCTCGTGTGGTAGATCTGGGGACAGGTACTGGTGCGATTGCCTTATCCTTGGCTTCGGAACGTCCAGCGTGGTCAGTTACTGCAACTGATATTTATGAACCGACTCTAGAGGTGGCCAAGTTCAATGCTGAACAGCATGACTTGTTGCGGGTACAGTTCGTATTGGGTTCATGGTTCAAACCATTGGGGCGTCAGTTCTTTGATGTGATTGTTTCCAATCCACCGTATATTGATGCAGCCGATGAGCATATGCATGATCTGGTGACTGAGCCAGAACGTGCTTTAGTAGCAGACAATAAAGGTTTGGCTGATTTAGAACAGATCATCGCTCAAGGCAAAAAACACCTGACTGTAAATGGTTGGGTAGTACTTGAGCATGGTTATGATCAGGGGGATGCAGTGCGTCATCTATTTACCCAGGCTGGTTATAAACAGGTGCGTACTGTTAAAGATTATGGTGGTAATGACCGAGTGACCTTAGCTCAGTGGTCTCATTGATTTCCCAAATGTTGTTTTTAATAAAAAAGCGACCTTCAAGGTCGCTTTTTTAGTTTCAGGATTTTTTGATGACATCGCGCCAGTGCAGCAGACGATGTTCAAACAACTTCATAATACTGTCAGTAATCTTACCCAACACTGCCAGTAGAATAATGGCAATAATTACAATATCCGGTCGAGAGGTCTCCCGGCCATCACTGAGTAAATAGCCAATCCCTTGAGTTGCTGCAATCAGTTCTGCTGCAATCATAAACATCCAGGACAAGCTTAAGCTGTTTCTTAAACCTGTGAGAATTCCCGGTGATGCCGCAGGTAACACAATCTGCTGAATCTGTTGCCAATATTTCAGCCGGTAGACTCTGGCCACTTCAATCAGCTTACGATCCACACCCTGAATTGCAGCAACGGTATTGGTATAAGTAGGGAAGAAGGCACCAATTGCAATCAAGGTAATCTTGGAGCCTTCATCAATGCCTAGCCATAGTAACAAAAGTGGAATCCAGGCCAAACTCGGAATAGATTTGATTGCAGAAAATGTTGGTTCCAGGAAGTCTTCGGCATGACGATTTAACCCGACTAAGATCGCAAAAACTAAGCCCAAGCCACTACCAATACCAAAGCCTAAAAAGACACGCCAGCTACTTGCCCAAAGATGCTGCCATAGATCACCTTCAGCCAGTTCGGTCAGAGACTGCCATAAACTGCTGGGCGCAGGCAGTAAATAAGGCTCAATTACACCATTGCGAACCAGAATTTCACATAACAAGATCAGGATCACCGGAATGGTGATCCCTTTCAACAGACGAATACCACGAGGAAGGGCAACAGATTTAGGTTGATCTTCCTTCACAAGTTGTTCGGAGATAGTGTTTGGTGCAGACATTACTTCTTAACAACCTTTTGCGCATATTTGCTATCAAAGAGCTGAGTTACGACCTGATTGACATTGGTGCCTTTACGTACCAAATCTTCTTCAGTCAGAATAGAACCTGCTTTTTGTAATGCAGCAATATGTTTTGCTGTTGGAATGTTTTGATCCAGATTGGTACGGCTCAGCTGTAATTTCGCCACTTCAATTGGCAGTTTGGCTTCACGGGCTAACAGTTCAGCCAGCTTATCCGGATTGGCTTTGGCCCATTTACGCGCCTGTTCATAGACTTTAATGACTGCATCAACGGCTTCAGGACTTTGCTTGGCGAAGTTTTCTTTAATACTGAGTACACTATATGAGTTAAAGCCGACATTGCGATACAGCAATTTCGCACCCGACTGCACCTGCGCAGAAGCCATCAACGGATCAAGACCCGCCCAAGCATCGACCTGTTTACGCTCTAAAGCTATTTTTCCATTTGGGTGTTGCAGGTGTACCAGCTCAACATCACGTTTACCCAAGCCGACGGTATCTAAAGCCTGTAGCGTAAACAGAAATGGATCGGTGCCTTTGGTGGCAGCAATTTTCTTGCCTTTTAAATCCTTGAGAGATTTGATATTGGAATCTTTGTTAACGACCAGCGCAGTCCATTCAGGCTGGCTTTGAACATAAACCGTTTTGATTGGGCTACCATTGGCACGGCTAAGTACTGCCGCCAAACCTGCGGTTGAAGCAAAATCTGTACTACCACTGTTCAGATATTCAAGCGAGCGATTACTGCCTTGGCTAAATACCCATTTAATTTTGGTTTTAGGCAATGCTTTTTCCAGTAGTTTTTGCTCCTTAACCACCAAGCTGGTAGGTGCATAATAAGCGTAATCCAGTTTTAATTCGCTTGGAATTGCTGCTGCTGTCAACCCGCTCACTAGAGAGATAGAAATAGTAATTAAGCCTAATTTTGTTGTTGCTAAAGTTTTTTTCATGAGGAGCTCTAATTTATTTAGGAAATTTTCGACATAAATAGCGGTAAATGAATAAACAGACAAAAAAGAAAAACAGATAATCAAATCAACAAATAAAATATAAAGGTGTAAATTTTAATAAGTTATTGTTTATAATTAATTTAATTGTAATGAAGGTGATTTTTTTAGACTTAGCTGAAATTTCTACAAGATTATGGCTGGATTTGATAAGCAAATATTTTTAAATCTCATTGCATTGATTCTGTGCAGGATAAACCTCTATAAAAAAGCGACCCTCAAGGTCGCTTTTTTATTTATATTTTTACATTGGATAATCTTGTAGACAGTCAGAAACTTCGACCTGATCTAGTGTATTGGTTTCCATTGCCAGACATAGGGTTACCACTTTTAATGTATCTGCAATGAACTGTTCATCTTTCAATGCAATCCCTTGCTTCAGGCTTTCAATACGTTCAGCAGAGATTTCTAATGCCGCCGCCGCGTCAAGAACATCGATACGATTGAGGAAAGTCACCACTGCATCTTTCAAAGCTGAATCAGATGCGTTCAAAATCCCTTGATTGAGCTGTTCAGAAAGAAGGTCCGCAGAATGAAATAAAGCATTAGAGAAGTTTTGAACCAGGTTTTGGCCAAGAACATCAGTCATGTTTAACATAAGAGTACCTTAAGTAGGGAGAGGAATGAGCAACTAAATAGAGGCATCAAATTGTGTGAAAAATAATCTAAATTAACGATAAATACAAAGAAATTGGGATGACCGTAGAGTCTCATTTTATTTGGTGATAAAGCTTGAAAACCAGATGTTCTGTAAAATTAAAAACTTAAATATAAAAAGCTGATATTAATCGTTTTTAAGTCTAATAAAATATTTTTAATTGATAATTAAACTGCTGCGGTCATAGTTTGATTTGCTTCCTATTTGGGCAAAGATTAGTCTAAGAAAAATTCAAAATGACATGGATGAGCTATGGATATTCAAAATAAAGTCTTTGTAGTGACGGGTGGAGCTTCAGGACTCGGTGCCGAAACGTCACGCTATCTGGTTGAGCAGGGCGCTCAAGTCGTACTGGTCGATATGAATCTTGAACTTGGGCAGAGTCTTGCACAAGAACTTGGGGAACAGGTGCAATTCCAGCAATTAGATGTGACTGATGAAACAGCTGCCAGTGAATTTTTTAAGATATTAGAACAGACGCATGGGCAACTCAATGGATTGGTAAACTGTGCAGGTATTGCGCCGTCTGCTAAAGTACTTGGTCGTGATGGATTGCATGACTTGGCAATGTTCCAGCGTGTGCTGAATATCAATGTCACGGGCACATTTAATATGCTGCGCTATGCTGCTGAGCTAATTTCAAAATATGAATTAAAACAGGGCGAAGAGGAACGTGGTGTGATCATCAATACCGCCTCTGTAGCTGCATTTGATGGACAGATTGGACAGGTTGCTTATTCCGCATCTAAAGGGGCAGTAGTTGCCATGACTTTACCACTGGCACGTGAACTCGCTAAAAATGCGATTCGTGTCATGACGATTGCTCCGGGAATTATGGAAACGCCGATGCTAAAAGGTTTGCCGCAGAATGTACAGGATTCTCTTGGGCAGATGGTACCGTTTCCTCCACGTTTAGCTAAGCCATCTGAGTATGCAAAATTAGTTGGACATATTCTTGAAAACACCTATCTGAATGGTGAAGTCATTCGTTTAGATGGAGCAATTAGGATGGCAGCAAAATAGCCTAAGCTATATTAATTCCTTAAGTTACCGGTTAATGCTGATCCTAAAATAAGTGTAATGGATTAAAAAGAATTCAACTTTTTTCGAAATGAGCTTCTACTAAACTAAAAATATACTTTCAACATGCAAAAATTTAGCCTCTTAGATAAGAGGCTAAATGATAAATAAATTCGCTTTAATTTTTATAATTGTACTTTTGCATGATCAGTATCTGGCTCTTCAGGCTTGCCAGTAATATTGCCTTTTAAGACTTTTAGTAGATGAGTAACTTTATTGTCCTTCACATTCCAGTACTCTGCGCTGACTGCTTTGGCAATAAGCACACGTACACTCGGATCATCCTTGCCTTCAAACCAGTTTTCTGCCCAAGGGTTCCATAATTCTTCAATCAAGATACGGTCGGTACTGATTTCGCCATGAGCACTGATAGAGACATAGATATCATCTGATGGTTTGGCAAAGGATAAACCAAGATGCTGACGACCTGCATTAATTGCTTGGACAATATCATTAGTGTCTTTCATGATGAAATACAGATTCTGACTTTCATGCATTTTTTCTGAATTAAGCATGGTCATTGGCTGGGAGTGAATTTCTTGAGTTTCAGCCTGATGGCTGATCATAGTGAAACGCACATCTTTAATGAGTTCCCATAATTTTTCACGGTCATTGTGTTCTGAATATTGTTCTGTCATATGCTGCTCCATATTCTTGTTAAAGGTTAAATTTGGATAACGTTAAGCAGCTTAATCATATTTATAGCAGGATGCTGTAACTCTCACTGAACTCGTACATTTACATACTTAAATTGAGAAGAGCACTACACGAATTACCATTAAACAGGTTTTAGTTACAGCACAGTAAAAATTATCCGATAAATTTTTTAGATAGAAGCTAATAGGAGATTCGGAGCAAGCAAAGCATAAAAATAATGATAAGTTCTGCAACATTATTGTAAGTTAAATTAATCAGTTGATTTTGAGATTTCATTGTAATTACAAATTGTAGACGTTTTTGAGTGTTTCAAAACAAATACCTGATTTTATATTTTTTAAAAAGAGACTTTTAGCCAGTTTAAGTACTTATTCTTTAAGAGAGCATCAACCGAATTTTTGAAGCAAATAAACAGAAAAGGAGATCCGGGTTAAGGATTCAGTCGACTTTATGGAAGATTTAATTTAAGAAAAACGTGATATCTTTCGGGTCAATATAGTGCAGGGATTTTTGTTTTCCATTAACCATAAGAACGGCACAAAGATTTTGACTACAGAGAATTTTATAGGCTTCCTGATTTTCTTGAGATTTAAGCTGAACTTTTCTTAATTTTTCTGAGTAATTCATTAAATCATTTTGAGCACGTTGCTTTGCTTCAGTTTCGATATAAGATAAATATTTTACTGAGCCGAACAATAAGACCAGAATAAAGTAAGAAGCAAAAAGCTTACGATTAAATTGTCTTTCATTTTCTAATTCAAAAGAGCTGTTATGGATCACCGGTCTATGCTTTGTATCCTTATGAATAGCGATCCTTAAATTTTGTAATTTTTTATGGAGCCATATATTGCCTCCAAAATTATTAAAGATGGAAGGTACAGCAATAAAAAGTACAAATAAAGCCAAAGTAAAATACAGTGTATGAACAAGGCTCTTTAAAAAGCCATAATACAATTTATCTTGAACGGTAAGATTTAGTACAGTAATGTCGGCGCCAAATATACTGATATAACCTGCAAGAAATACCTGAGCTACAAGATAAAGTAGTGCAGTTAAAGCAGTAATGATCAAGGCAGCATCTAATGAAAAATTAAATTTCATTTTATCTAAGTTATTTTTGTTGAATACTTTATTAAATGTTATTCATCATTTTAAATCAACAAGATGAATTGAAATTATAGATTCATCTTTTAAAGAACACGGACGGTATAGTGGTAGACGCTTTAAACACTGAATTCGAACTCACCGATGCGGAAATGCATTTGTATGCACGTCAAATCCTGTTAGAAGGCTGGGACATCGAAGCACAGGAAAAACTAAAATTTTCCGATATTTGTATTATTGGCTGTGGGGGAATTGGCTGCGCACTCGCGGAGTTACTTGCCCGTGCAGGTGTGGGAAAAATTACCCTGATTGATCCAGACACGATTGAGATCAGTAATCTGCAGCGTCAACTCGCATTTACCCCACAAGATATCGGCTTTTATAAAGCAGAAACGCTAGCGAAACGTTTACAACAGATTAATCCGCATGTGCAAATTGAATATTATAATCAGGCAATATCTATCGATAATGCACAAGACCTGATTCAGCATCAGGATTTGGTTTTGGATGGATGTGATCAATTTGAAACCCGTTATCTAGTGAATCAAACCTGCCGACAGTTTGATGTAGCATTGATCAGCGCCTCTGCGATTGGTCTACAAGGCCAACTGTTTATGATGGAAGGTGATTCTGCCTGCTATAACTGCCTGTTCCCGCAAGAAGATCAAACTGATACAGCCATGCGCTGTGCGGATTCTGGTGTGCTGGCGACAACACCGAATGTCATGGCAAGTCTGCAAGCACATCATGCTTTGCTTTATCTGGGACTTGGAAAAATGCCATTGCGACAAAAGCTGCTGTTATGGGATGGTCAGAGCATGCAGCAACGTATTCTCAAATTTGAGAAAGATGCGAATTGTCCAATTTGTCAGGCAAGATAGAACAGATCAGCCTGAATATTTGTTACACTCGAGAAAATTTGAAATTACGCTGACATTATGAAAAATAATATCTTCCTGGATGGTTTGCGTTCTGTGGCACGTGTCGGTGAAACCGCCGTCATTGCTGCACGTGCAGGCATCAAGTATGCGACTGAAAAACCAAGTAATGCTAAACTGATGCGTGAAACCTTTGAATCCTTAGGTTCAACATATATCAAATTAGGGCAATTTATTGCCTCTACACCCTCTTTATTTCCTCGTGAGTTTGTCGAGGAATTTCAGGGTTGTCTAGATCAAACTCCAAGCCTACCATTTAGCTATGTACAGCAGGTACTAGCATCTGAGTTTGAAGGCCGTAATCTGGATGAGATCTTTGCCTCAATTGAGGAAACGCCATTGGCTTCAGCATCTATTGCACAGGTGCATCCTGCCAAACTGGTTTCTGGTGAAGATGTGGTGATTAAAGTACAAAAACCGGGTGTAGAAACCATTCTTTATACAGATCTGAATGTACTGCATTGGGCAACCAAACTGCTTGAGAAAGCTGTGCCGAAAGTAAAATTTGCCTCTTTGGCAGATATCGTTGAAGAAATCAAAACACGTATGGTACGTGAAGTTGACTTTATTGAAGAAGCTAAAAATCTGGATGACTTCGTTAATTATCTAAATGTCACCAATAATCATGCAGCGACAGCACCAAAAGTCTATCATCAGTATTCCACGCGTCGTGTACTGACCATGCAGCGTTTGTATGGCGTGTCATTGACCGATTTTGATGTAGTGAAGAAAGTGGCTAAAGATCCTTCTCAGGTGCTGATTACTGCAATGAATACCTGGTTTGGCAGCCTGATGATGTGTGAAAGTTTCCATGCAGACTTGCATGCCGGTAATCTGATGCTACTCGAAGATGGCCGTGTTGGTTTTATCGATTTTGGTATTGTCGGTCAGCTGAATCCGGAAGTCTGGACAGCATGTATGGCCTTTATGGATGCACTGCAAAATACCAATTATGATCTGATGGCAGAAAACATGCTGAAAATGGGCATGACTGCAGTTGCCATTGACACGAAAGTATTGGCCGCAGATCTCGAGCGTTTATTTAGTGGGGTAATTATGGCAGATCCACAAGAATTGCTAAGTTCCAATCCAAGTGACCTTAATGATGTCATGATGGATATGGTCGCCGTTGGTGAACGTCATGGCATTCGCTTCCCGCGTGACTTCGCCTTGCTGTTCAAGCAAATGCTGTATTTCGACCGTTTCATGCGTATCCTTGCGCCATATACTGATATTTATGCGGATCAGCGCTTACAGATGATTCAGACAATTGACCCGAATTTATTGTTGAAGCATTAATTCTAAAAGATGAATTCCTCCCAATCTCCCTTTGAAAAAGGGAGGAGCTACACGCTCATAAAAATACTTCGAGATGTAGAAGTCCCTTTTTCATAAAGAGAGACTTAGGGAGATTATTGAAGTGATTTTAAAACTCCTGAGCAGAAATATGGACGCAATTATCATTGAAGGTTTGAAGGTTGAAACAGTAATTGGCTGTTTTGACTGGGAACGTCAGATTATTCAGCCTTTAATGCTGGACTTGGTTATTCAGACAGATTTGGAACAGGCATCCAATTCTGATGCCTTGGCAGATACACTAAATTATGCCGAGATCTGTGAAATTTCCGCACAGGTAATTCAGCAGGCACAGCCAGAATTGATTGAACATGCAGCAAAGTTAGTGCTAAACGCACTTTTTACTACCTTTACAGCAATTGAATCGATTAAGATTACTATTCGTAAGCCTGCCATTATCGCGCAAGCCAATTCTGTAGGGATACGTCTTGAACGCCACCGAAACGATATTCGCCTTAGCACTGGCGAGTAATTGTCATCCTCAGCAACATTTTCAAGCTGCACAACAACGCATTTCTACTTGGGGAGAAGTTCAATTCTCTCCCATCTATATTATTCCGTGTCGTGACGGGATTGGTGAGAATTACTGGAATTCAGCATGTCTATTACAGGTTGAAATGACAGTTGAAGAAATGCTTCAGCAGCTTAAACAGATGGAAGCGGATTCAGGACGAGTGCGTCCCTCACATCAGATCAGCCTGGATATCGATCTGATTGCCTGGGGCATTGATTTAAGTCAGATGCAGTTTAATCCCAAAAAGTTACCGTTGGCTTTAGATGTCAAAATTCCAATGCATGAGATCTGGTCACATCCGGCATTTGAATATGACCATCAACTACAGTACCCACAGGTTAAACTTAACGCAGTGCTATAAATCCTGATGTTAAACCTTGTGCAAAATAGGGTTTAAAAAGAGGAGTGGAAGCATATGCTGGTATATTAAACGAAGTCTTTTCTAGGGTTAAACCTTTAGCAGTTGTGCTGATGTGTAGCACATGTTTTGTCGGTCTAAAACGGAGTTGCAATCAGATTAGTCCCTTATAAAAGCAAAAGATAACTGGTTTCATAAATTAGAAAATTGTCAGATATATATGCTAGTTTAACGACTGTCTAAAGAAAAGCACGCCGATTATTTTTTCTTGTTGTAAAAAATAATCAGTAGTATGGTAATAACCGCTAATATGACAAGAATTATAACTGTTTCCATAACATGACTTTAATGAATATTTTTATTTTAAGCTTTTAAATTAGCCATAAAAGAATGGGAATGACCAGCAACCTTATCTATTTTATTAGCACTCCCGGAAAAAACAGGATATTTGAAGATAGTAAAATTATAACATCTATGATCAACCCTCTTCTTTAAGAAAATGTGACGGTCTATGAAGAGGTGGGCTAGAAACTCGCTTATCTATATGACCTATAAACGAATAACAGAGCTTAACTTTTATATTTGTTACTAAAATTACCAATACAAATAATAATTTAGAGCAAATTTATTGTTGAGCTGGCGTCACGATAAAGAGAATAATCATGAAAGAAAAAAATGCAACTTATCCATGCTTGGTATGTGGAAAATATTATTCCTTGAAAAATCTTACCCCGATGGGAACGGTGAGAAAAGTCATTACCGAAGAGATTGCTAAAGATATTCCAGACTGGTCACCTGATCATTATATTTGCCAGACAGATTTGACCAAATATCGCGTACAGTATGTTCATACATTGTTAAAATCTGAAAAGGGTGAAGTCACTAATCTTGAATATGAAGTGATCAAGAGCATGCGCCATCATGAGCTGATTACCAAAGATGTAGAAGCCTCCCTGGAGCAAAAGTGGACTTTTGGTGAAAG
>NZ_DEZM01000130.1:0-7334 GCF_002364825.1 Acinetobacter sp. UBA3132
ACCTGCCTGCTTTAGTCCCTGGGCGTGGCAGTAAATTCAGCCGGACATTTTATAAAAAGCTTTTTCTTGCTCAAGGCTGGAAAATGGAAGGTGAATTTCCAAATCTGCCAAAAGCAGTTGCCATCATTTCTCCGCATACCTCTAATATTGATGCCTGGTTGGGCTTTAATGCTCTGCTCGGTCTCGGCATTCAGATCACGATTTTTGGCAAGGACAGTTTATTCCGTACACCACTGAAACCGATTCTGGAATGGATTGGTGTGGTTCCGGTGGTACGTGATACTCCTCAAGGACATACCCGACAGATTGTTGATATCATTAACAAGACTGATCGGATCTGGATAGGCATGGCACCTGAAGGTTCGCGTAAGGCACCGGAAAAAATCCGTAGCGGTTTTTATCATATTGCCAAAGCTGCCAATCTGCCGATTGTGATGTTTTCTTTTGACTATGACATTAAAACCATTCATATCCTGGGCGTATACCATTTAACCGGTGATTATGAATATGATCTGGAGCAGATCTATGCCCATTATGAAGGCAAGATCTCGGCAAAAAACCCGGACTGGATTGCCAAGCCTTTACAAAAACTGGTGAAAAAACGCTAGGCAAAATGTCTTTTTTTTGCTCTGATAACCATAATTTGCTTATTTAATCCTCTATTTTTAGAATGAAATTAATTCGTTATGCAATGATTGGGTGTTTGGGCCTGAGCCTTGCAGCCTGCGACAGAAGCCCATCGAAACCTGTTGTTACCCCGACGCTTAAAGCCCGTGAACCTGTCATTGCCCTTGCCTTGGGTGGTGGCGGAGCGAAAGGTTTTGCCCATATCGGCGTGATTAAAGTCCTTGAATCACATGGAATTAAACCTAAAATTGTGACTGGAACCAGTGCCGGCAGTTTTGTCGGCAGTCTGTATGCCAGCGGTAAAACTCCATATCAGCTGCAACAAATTGCGCTTAATTTTAAAGAGGCGGATATTCGTGATCTGACTTTAAACCGTCAGGGCATTATCGCCGGTCAAAAGCTACAGGATTATGTAAATAAGAACGTGGCCAATAAACCCATTGAACAGTTCCCGATCCGTTTTGCTGCGGTAGCTACCCGCCTGGATAATGGCCGTAAGGCTGACTTTATCAAAGGCAATGCTGGCCAGGCGGTACGTGCCTCTTGCAGTATTCCAAATGTCTTTGTGCCAGCGGTGATTGGGGGTAACAAATATGTCGATGGTGGATTAGTCAGTCCAATTCCAGTGAAAACAGCCAAAGATATGGGAGCGGATATTGTCATTGCAGTTGATATCTCAGCGCGTCCGGATGCCAACAAAGCCATGAACATGTTTGGCCTGCTGGATCAGACCATTAATATCATGGGTCAGCAAAGTATTAATGAAGAACTGGCTCAGGCTAATGTGGTCATTCAGCCGAAGGTCGGACATATTGGTACACTGGATCTGAAATCGAGTAATGAAACGATTCTGGAAGGTGAAAAGGCGGCCCAGTTAAAAATCCGGGCCATTGAAAAGGCCATCAACGATTTCAGCAAGTCCCCAGCTGCATTACAACCGCCACGCAAGGCCAGGTTCTAAATCGGGATTGCAGGTATTCATCCGCTGCTGCATCTGCTACATTGAAGTGAAGATAAAAATCATGATGAATATTTAATTTTGAATTACATAGGTTAATTTATGCAATTTGTTCTTGAACCGTGGCACTGGTTTGTACTTGGCATTATCCTGATTCTGTCAGAGTTAATTCTGCCAGCATTTGCTGCACTCTGGTTTGGTATTGGGGCCATTATGGTGGGTATTCTGTACTGGATGTTCCCGATGATGGGACTGACCACGCAGCTGCTGACCTGGATCGTTCTCTCTGTGCTATGTACTCTGGCCTGGTTCAAGTTTATTAAACCGCTGTCTACAGACAAGACCAAAGCCGGACTGTCACGTGAAGCAACTATTGGTCAGGTGGGGATGGTGATTCAAACCAATCTGGATCACGGTCAAGTCAAAGTCCGCTTTCCACTCCCTGTCCTCGGTTCCGATGAATGGGAATGTCGTACCCTCAGTCCGGTACAAGTTGGCGACCGGGTTCGTGTGGTCGATATTCTCGGTAATGACCTGGTGGTACAACCACATAGCAATAATTAAGAAAAGGAAAAGGTGAAAAAGACATGAGTATAAGTTCTATTATTGTATTGGCCCTGCTGGTCTTTGTGGCCGTTACCATCTTTAAAGGTGTACGAATTGTTCCTCAAGGCTATAAATGGATTGTACAGCGTCTGGGTAAATACCATTCTACCCTGAATCCTGGTTTGAACTTCGTCATTCCTTATATCGATGAAGTTGCTTATAAAGTGACGACTAAAGATATCGTGCTGGATATTCCTTCTCAGGAAGTGATTACCCGTGATAATGCAGTCTTGCTGATGAATGCCGTAGCTTATATTAACCTGACTACACCTGAAAAAGCCGTATACGGGATTGAAAACTATTCTTGGGCGATTCAGAATCTGGTTCAGACTTCATTGCGTTCGATTGTCGGTGAAATGGATCTGGATGATGCCTTGTCATCTCGTGATCACATTAAGGCACGTTTGAAAGCCAGTATTTCGGATGATATTTCAGATTGGGGGATTACCCTGAAAACCGTAGAAATCCAGGACATCAAACCATCGCATACCATGCAGGCAGCGATGGAAGAACAGGCAGCGGCTGAACGTCAACGTCGTGCCACAGTAACTAAAGCCGATGGTGAAAAACAGGCAGCCATTCTGGAAGCAGATGGTCGTCTTGAAGCCTCACGTCGTGATGCGGAAGCACAAGTGGTATTGGCTGAATCTTCACAGCGTGCTATTGATATGGTGACTCAGGCGATTGGTGATAAAGAAATTCCTGTGGCTTACTTACTTGGCGAGCAATATGTAAAAGCCATGCAGGATATGGCGAAATCTCCAAATGCCAAGACTGTGGTCTTGCCAGCAGATATTATGAATACCATTCGTGGCGTTATGGGTCGCAACAATTAACTGTTAAGAAATATGAATCAAATAGGCAGTCGAATGACTGCCTATTTTCATTTAAATCAAGAAAATCTCAGCAAAGATTGTGAAATTATGGTTAAATTTCGCGTTTATTTTTGAAATCTTCTGGATTTAATGTTGCATGGCTTTCGGATTAAAGACCATAACATTTGCCATAATCCTTATTTCGATCTACTGTCCAACTTAAAAATGGATACCGTATGAGCTCCCTAAATCCAACCTTAATCACCTTTCTATTTTATATTGTTGCCATGATCGTGATTGGCATGATGGCTTATCGCGCGACAACAAACTTTTCCGACTACATCTTAGGGGGCCGACGTTTAGGTAGTTTTGTCACTGCACTTTCTGCTGGTGCTTCCGATATGAGTGGCTGGCTGCTGATGGGTTTGCCCGGGGCAATTTATCTTTCAGGTCTGTCTGAAATGTGGATTGCAATTGGCCTGATCATCGGTGCCTGGCTAAACTGGCTCCTGGTCGCTGGACGTTTACGTGTACATACTGAAGTACAGCACAATGCCTTGACCTTGCCAGATTATTTCTCGAACCGCTTTAACGACCAGAAAAAAGTTCTGCGTGTGGTTTCTGCATTCGTGATCCTGATTTTCTTCGCTATTTATTGTGCTTCAGGCATGGTTGCAGGTGCACGTCTGTTTGAAAGCATGTTTGAACTGCCATACAGTACTGCCCTCTGGATTAGCGCGATTGCGACGATCAGTTATGTATTCATTGGTGGCTTCCTGGCTGTCAGCTGGACTGACACGATTCAGGCGGGTCTGATGATCTTTGCTTTGTTGCTGACACCAATTGTGGCTATTTTATCTTTCTCCGATATGTCACAAATCACTTTGGCACTTGAAGCGGCTCGTCCACAAGCCATGAATGTCATGGGTGATCTGAGCTTTGTTGCGATTATTTCCTTATTGGCTTGGGGTCTGGGTTATTTTGGTCAACCGCATATTCTGGTGCGTTTCATGGCAGCAGATTCGGTGAAATCGATTCCGAATGCACGTCGTATTGGCATGACATGGATGATACTGTGTCTGGGTGGTGCGGTCGCAGCCGGTTTCTTTGGTATTGCTTACTTCCAGGCACATCCAGAACTGGCAAGTGTGGTCAATGCCAATCCTGAAACCGTATTTATGGAGCTGACTAAAATTCTATTCAATCCATGGATTGCCGGTGTAGTTCTGGCTGCGATTCTGGCTGCGGTAATGAGTACACTCAGCTGTCAGTTACTGGTGTGCTCAAGTACTTTGACTGAAGACTTCTATAAATCTTTTCTGCGTAAAAATGCCTCTCAGAAAGAACTGGTTTGGGTCGGCCGTTTGATGGTGCTATTGATTGCCCTGCTTGCGATCTGGATGGCGGGTAATCCGGAATCTAAAGTGCTTGGTCTGGTTGCTTATGCTTGGGCTGGTTTTGGTGCTGCATTTGGTCCATTGATTATCCTGTCACTGTTCTGGAAACGTATGACCCTGAATGGTGCCTTGGCCGGTATGATTGTGGGTGCAACTGTTGTGATCCTATGGAAAAACCTGTTTGCAGACACTGGTCTGTACGAAATCATTCCAGGTTTCATCTGTTCAATGATCACTATTATTGTGGTGAGCTTAATGGGCAAAGCGCCGACAGAAGAAATTACTGACCGTTTTGAACAGGCAGAACGTCTGTACAATGAAAGCAAATAAAATGAGCTGAAATAGAAAAGAGGACTAAATGTCCTCTTTTTTATGCGCTACATCCCTATGAAAATTAACTTTTGCGATGTAACAAAAACTGTGTAATCTGAGTCAATTCTTCAGCCTGACCTTCGAAGTGAGCCAAAGCATTTAAGGCTTGATCATGCAACTGCTTAGCATACTGTTTTGCCTGCTCGAGTCCCATAAGCGCAGGATAAGTCGATTTCTCTACCTGTTCATCCTTGCCTGCCGTTTTTCCTAATACTTCAGTATCAGAAATGATATCCAGAATATCATCCTGTACCTGGAAAGCCAGACCAATGGCCTGCCCAAATTCACGCAGTTTCGGAATCGCCAGATCCGTACCTTCAAAAATCGTCACCGCAGCCATCATGATGGCTGCTGAGATTAATGCACCGGTCTTATTACGGTGAATGGTTTCTAATGCTTCCTGGTCAATTCGTTTTCCTTCAGACTGCAGATCTAAAACCTGACCATTGACCATCTTGGAAGATGCTGTCGCCAGAATCTGCATCTGCTTTAATACAATTGCTGGCTCAACTGCAGGGCCCTGATCAAACAGACGGCTGCCTAAAATTTCAAAAGCCATGGATTGCAGAATATCGCCAGCAAGCAACGCGGTATCTTCACCAAAGGCAACATGACAGGTTGGTTGTCCACGACGCAGCAAATCATTGTCCATACAAGGCAGATCATCATGAGCCAGTGAATAGCAATGAATGAACTCGATTGCGACTGCAGCACGACGCACAGCAGCAGTGTTCTGATTTGGCTTGAGTGCGGCCGTGGCATAACACAAGGCTGGACGTACACGTTTTCCACCCAGCATCACTGCATGGTGTACGGCTGATTTCAGCGGCTCAGGAATGGCAAAAGCATCTAATGCTGTCAATAGGTCCTGTTGAATACGATGTTGTGCTTGAGTTAATGCATGGGTTGACAGCTCAGTTGTAGATGACACATTCGCCTCAGATTGGTTGTTCAATATATTTTCGATGACAAGAATAAAGAACTTGCCGCTTTATTCCTGCATTGTACCTCTAAATATCCTGAATTATCAGCTTGAAATCGTCTGCTGATTTTGCTCTATCAAGAGCCAAGATCATTTTTAATGAAAAGAAGCTATCTAGAATGTTAAAGGTGCTGCCCTGAATATAAAAACCATTGCGCGGACAATGGTTTTTATATGGCTAAAACTCAAGGCATCAGTTGTGTTCTTTTATCACATCTGCAGGCACACGTACCCAGCCTTCCATCAAGACACGCGCACTACGGCTCATGATGGCTTTCTTCACTTTCCATTCACCATTTTCCTGAGTAGCTTGTGCCCCAACGCGCAAAGTCCCTGATGGATGACCAAATCGCACCGCTTCACGCTCACCCCCACCTGCTGCCAGATTTACCAATGTTCCTGGAATCGCAGCTGCAGTGCCAATCGAAACCGCGACGGTTCCCATCATGGCATGATGCAGCTTACCCATCGATAAGGCACGTACCAATACATCGGTATCTAATTCGGTGATCGCTTTACCCCCTGAAGACACATAAGCTTTAGATTGTGACACAAAAGCAATTTTCGGCGTATGCTGACGTTGAGCTGCTTCAGTAATATCTGAAATCAGCCCCATTTTTAATGCGCCATAAGCACGAATGGTTTCAAATTTAGCGAGCGCTACCGGATCACTATTAATATCTTCCTGTAGCTCTGTGCCCTGATAGCCCAGGTCTTCAGCTTTCAGGAAAATTGTCGGAATACCCGCATTGATCAAAGTTGCTTCAAAGGTACCGTATTCTGGAACAACCAGCTGATCAACTAAATGACCTGTCGGAAACATGGCTCCACCCTCGGCATCATCATCGGCAGGATCCAAAAATTCGATCTGAACTTCAGCCGCTGGGAAGGTGACACCATCCAGCTCAAAATCACCCAGTTCCTGTACCTGCCCATTCACAATTGGCACATGGGCAATAATGGTTTTCTGGATATTGACCTGCCAGATCCTTACGGTGCAGATGCCGTTTTCCGGAATACGAGAGGAATGTACCAGACCATTACTAATCGCAAATGAACCTACACCCGCTGTCAGGTTGCCGCAGTTACCACTCCAGTCGACAAAAGGTCGGTCAATTGCAACCTGTCCAAACAGATAATCTACGTCATGATCAGGTTGCTGGCTTTTAGACAGAATGACCGTTTTGCTGGTACTGGAACTGGCTCCTCCCATCCCGTCAATCTGCTTGCCATAAGGATCTGGGCTACCAATCACACGTAAGAGTAACTGGTCTCTGATTTTGCCCGGCTGTTGTGCTGCAAGTGGAAGATCTTCCAGCTTGAAAAATACACCTTTACTGGTACCGCCACGCATATAGGTAGCTGGAATCTTGATTTGCGGGGCAAAACTCATCGTTATTATCTTCCTTTGTCTGATCTTTATTTTGTAAATGCAATGTAACTGAGGTTGAATTTGAGTATAGTATATTTATATCGTGATAAATTGACTGCAAGACCTTTGTATAAAAAAACAACATATACAACGGCTGTCTTTTTAATATTCGATGAGGAATATCAGATTCAATAAAATTAATATA
>NZ_DEZM01000158.1:0-4461 GCF_002364825.1 Acinetobacter sp. UBA3132
TATTAAAAATTCAGACGGGTATTATTAAAACAGAGCGGAAATTTGAAACAAGCACAAAAGATTCCATTCTCAAACTTGAATGTCGTTGGAGTTTTATAGTTTTGTTATTAATTGAAAAATATAATATTCTTAACTTGGTAATTCATGTTCATCATCGGCTAATCGATAACTGATGATATCGAGATCTTACCTGTATAAACATAATCACTAAACTTCACATCCAAGTTCATTGCTACACTCAGTTCACTTAAGGAAATATGAGCTAAGCCTATGGATTTTTTCACGATTTTCATCCATGACACTGACTGGACCTTTATTGGCGAAATTCTGCTGCGCTGCCTGGTCATGTATACCATGATCATTATATTCTTGCGCCTGACCGGTAAACGTGGGGTACGTCAACTTTCTATTTTCGAAGTCGCAATTATCTTGGCTTTGGGTTCGATCGCAGGCGATCCTATGTTCGATGAAACACTGCCTTTGCTGCAGGCGTTTATCGTCATGGCTACCATTATTATTTTATACCGTCTTACCACCTACCTGACCATGCAATATCAATCCTTCGAAGATCTGCTCGAAGGCAAACCGCTTTATATTGTGGAAAATGGTGAAATGGTGCTTGAGCATATTTCCAAAGGCAAAATGTCGCATGATGAATTCTTTGCCGAAATGCGTCAGCAAGGTGCTGAACATTTGGGACAAATTCGTACTGGACTGCTGGAAAGCGATGGTAAATTCAGCATACTCTTTTACAGTCCCGAAGAAGTCCGTTATGGCTTGCCCTTATTTCCCAAAGCCCAAAAGGACCTCATTACGGAAGTTGAACCAGATACTTATTATGCCTGTCTGCATTGCGGCAACGTGGAGTTGCTGTCTAGTCCAGATGCAATCTGCCAGCGCTGTGAATATTGCAAATGGATCAAAGCCATCAACACCCAGCGTCAGACTTAATGTTTGAGATAATCCAGCACTTGAGCCAGATTCTGGATCTTGTGTTCTATCTGCTGTAAAGGCGTATGGAATCCTTCCATCCATAAAGTCTGCATACCGGCATTCTGTGCACCCTGAATATCATTGACAGGATGGTCTCCAATATAAAGACAATGCTCTGGAGCTACAGCGAGCTTTTGTGCAGTATATTGAAAAATTTCAGGATTTGGCTTACTGATACCAACCAGACCTGAACTCATGATTTCATCAAAATAATGAGCAAAACCCAGCCCGTTAATAATATTCATGCGGGTGTCATGTCCACCATTAGAAATAATCGCCAGCTTATAATCTGCGGCTTTAAGTGATTGCAATAAGTTTTCTGCTTGCGGCATGGCGACGGCGAACTGGCCAAAATTCTGGAACCAGAAATCACTCAATTCTTCTAATGCTGGCTGAGATTGCCAGGACAATTCTTGCAGAAGCGCAAAAGCAACTGAGCCACCAATTGTGGAATGGGTCCGCAGTTCTTTTTTCGGATAGCCACCATTATCAATACGGCGTACGATCTCGGTAATTTTTGCGATATCGGCTAAATTTAGCATCTGACTATATTGCTCTGCCAGATATCGGCTATAAGCCTGTACACTCAAATCGCGATGCGTCAGTGTATTATCCAGGTCAAATAAAACAGCTCGTACAGTCATAATAGTTACATCAAACTTTTGTGTTTACTTTAACAGCCCAAATCCTGCGGCTAATGGGTTTAAACTCATAAGCTATACAAAATTCCATATAAAAAGGCGATGTAAAAACATCGCCTTTTTTCAGCATACAAAGTCTAAATTAGAATTTGTATTCGAAACCTGTACCTAACAGGAACTGATTATCTTCATCAGAACCTTGTTCAATCGTCAGGTAGCCTGCTGTACCGTACACTTTTACTTGTTTAGAGAAAGCATAGTCAACACCAGCAAGAATTTGCTTAGCTTCAAAGTCAGAAGTAGCATCATCAAACGTTACATCGCTATAGCTATACTGCCCTTTCACTGTCCAATTTTTAGCATTTGGAAGGTTATATTCCGCACCAATTAACCATGCTTGCGCATCGTCAATATTTGCTGCCACCAAAGCGTTTGCTGGAGTTGGACTTGCATCAGCATTTTCAATATCAGAAGTTTGATACAATGCGCGTAGTGATAGCCCATTATCCAAATTAATACGACCAATTGCACGAATTGTATTTGCTTCTGCTACAACATTACGACTTGCTGTAACATCTTGACCTGGTCGTGCATCCGTATTATCAGCATTTAAGAAACCACGACTTAAGAAACGAGATGGGATCGCTTTATCATAGCCCAGGCCAGCAACGAACATTTTGTCGCTATAAACAACTGAAGAAGACCAAGAATCACCTAAACCACGGCCAGCAACTGTATAGCCACCTTTAGTTGACTCAATAGTGTCATTACCTTCACCTGTAGCAAGCTGTAATTTACCTTCAAGTTTACCTTCACCTAACTGGAAAGCTGGGGTTTCATAAACAAGTACATTATCAAGACGGTTTTCACCAGCCATGATACCTGCCACATCTGCATTGTTAGCTACATAGTTATTAAATGTATCTACTACAGATGAAAGTTGCTTTACTGGCGTATCAATTTTACCTAATTTTACTGTACCCAGCTTTTCATCTTTAAGACCAATTAAAAGATTACGTGGTACGAATGTGTCAGAGCTTCCACCATTGTCTACATAAAAAGTAAACTCGGCTTGGTAAAGTGCACTTAGGCGGTCAGTTAACTTCTCATCACCCTTTAAACCAAGGAATGAGTTATTTGAATTTAGGTCAGTAATATGACGATCTTCTACGCCATTTTTATTATCTGCCTGTACATGGTCAACAGAAAGGTCAATTTCACCATAGAAAGTTGGTGCTGCAAGAGTTGTCCCCGCCAATAGGCTCAATGCAATCGCTGTCGCTAACTTGGTTTTCATTTCAATAATCCTTTGGTTTATTTTGTAACAAATCATACACAACGTCTTTATATTACAAAATTATTAAAAATGTATTTATATATTCTTTTTAGTACTTTAGGCTAATATCCAATCAAACATTTGATTTAGATAATTTTTCAATCAATTTTACGGTATTTTATCCAACCGTTTATCGGGATTAAGCACAATATTGCAGTAAAAACGATGCCATACAGATAATCCTGATAACCCAATCTATCCCCTAATATTCCACTTATGCTATAAAGCCCGCCACTTACCGTCGCCATGATCGCTACTTGAAACGTAAAGTCCGTTCCCGCCAGATGTTTACGGCTGTATTGCATAACTAAAGTCAGCATCACGACTAATAACATGGCAGAAATCATATCTTCAGCCGCATTAATCAAGTAAATCACCATGGGTGTAACTGACTGTTTGGCTTCGTATTGCATTGCCAGCCAGGCATACGCCATTAGGGTAATAATTTTGATAATTGAGAAAGCCATCAAAGTTCGGGCACGGGAAAATATTTTCAGGCACCAGCCCGCAAGTCCTGCACCAATCAGTGCCGCAAATGCACCGAGCATAGTCACGTAAATCCCGATCTGGCTAAAACTCAGTCCCATATCTATCATTAACGGTTTTAATAGAGGTCCAGACAGGCCATCCGCAATTTTAAACGTCACCAGAATCGCCAGCCACCAGCGTAAAGTAGGCTGTTGGAGAAAATATTGAAAATAGGTTTTTAACTGGAATTTATTTTGCTGGGTTTTTGCAATCGCGTTCAGGTTTTCATGTTGTGGCTCTTTAAATAAAAGTATGGGTAAAGTATTCAGAAAGACCAGAGCTGCTAAAATCAGGAACGTCGTTTGCCATTGCAGGACATCCAAAAGCCATAGGATGGCACCCCCACCGACAATAAACCCCAGACGTGAACCCATCACCTGAAAGGTATTACCCCAGTGTTGCTGGTCATTTTTCAGAATATTGACCGCGAGTCCATCCGTAGCAATATCCTGTGTCGCTCCAATACCATTCATAAATAACAGCGCCACAAAAAAAGCTAGCAGATAAACTGGCTGATTTAATGCCTCAATTGGTATAAAGGACAGGATGATGAGTACGATGACAGACAATAACTGTGCGGGAATAATCCAGCTACGATAATGGCCTTTTGTAGAACCATAACGATCGACTAGAGGTGCCCAAAAGACTTTGATTGACCAAGGCAGCATCAGCAGGCCGAATCCCCCAATATGCGTCAAAGATACACCTTGAGCACGCAAAATTACTGGAAGTGCATGCGTCATAAATCCCACCGGTAAACCTTGCGCCCAGTATAAGGAAAATAGCAAAACATAGAGGTTGCGCATGGCCGGCATTAAAAGTCCTTGGCTGATCAAATATTCCAGAAAACATCATCTGGCATGGATATTTTGCCAGTGAAAAAATTATCACGAAGCAATAATATAATAAAAAACAAAGAATATTGTCGTAATTCAAGAGTCTTATAAGATGGCAAATACTTCC
>NZ_DEZM01000007.1:0-5259 GCF_002364825.1 Acinetobacter sp. UBA3132
CTTTGTAATGCTGTGACCTTTTAGAATTATGTTTCAAATTTTAGCCACTTTGTAGATATTTTGAACGTTTCAAGCCTTGAAAATACTACCGACAGTTTAGATTAAACTGCCTTTACAGACTGTACTAGAATATTTTTAGTGAGCGGATGATATTTATTATTCATTATTTAGGAATTATTAAATCCTATAAATATAATTTATTGGATTAATTTACTTTGGTACTGTGCACATCATCCCCCAGTTAAAAATAAGGAACAATTATGAATAAGATGATGAATGCTCTTATCTTAGAAAATTTTGGTGATCATGAATTTACACGTGTAGAACTCCCTATACCTCACCCTGAGGCTGGGCAAGTTCTGGTACGTATTCATGCTAGCGGTGTAAACCCTATTGATTATAAAATTCGTCTTGGTGAAGCACCATATGCTATGCCAGAGCTTCCTGCCGTGTTGGGAACAGATATGGCTGGGGTTGTAACTGCTGTTGGTGAAGGTGTCACCGACTTCAACGTCGGGGATGAAGTTTACGGTCTGATTGGTGGCGTTCGTGGTCTTCAAGGATCTTTAGCAGAATATGTTGTCGTAGATACTGATCTGATCGCATTAAAGCCACGGAATATCTCTATGCGCGAGGCAGCAGTACTACCATTGACGTTCCTCACCGCTTGGGAAGGTTTAGTGGATCATGCGAAGGTCCAACCAGGTCAAACTGTACTGGTTCAGGGTGGTGCTGGTGGCGTTGGTTATATGGTGGTTCAGCTTGCAAAAGCACTTGATGCAAATGTTTGGGCGACTGGTCGTACAGCTGATCAATCACTAATTTCAGAACTCGGTGCAACACCTCTCGATTACACAACAGCATCTTCCGATGACATTATTGCTGCAAGCCCTGAGGGTCAAGGTTTTAACATTGTTTACGACACTGTGGGTGGTCCAGTACTCGAAGCTTCACTTTCCATGACAACTCACTATGGCCACATTACCAGCTGTGCTGCATTTGGTAATCATAATTTAGCGAGTTCATCTCTACGGTGTGCCACAGTGTCTGGCGTATTCGTCCTAATGCCGATGTTAACAGGCAATCGCCGTGCTCATCATGGTGATATCCTTAAGATCGCGACTCGTCTTGTTGAGGAAGGTAAACTGCGTGCTATTGTTGATCCTCGTCATTTTACTCTAAACCAAGCGATTGAGGCTCATGATGCTGTTCAAGATCGCTCTGCCAATATTAAGGTCGTGATTGATGTCATTTAACGCACTTCAGGCCAAGACTTGGCGCTTCAATAGTATTGGAGATACAGATGTTCTGACATTAGAAACACTTCCTGTGGCTTTACCAGCCGCAGGAGAAGTTCTAATCCAGATGAAAACGATCGGACTCAACCGGGCTGATGTAATGTTTCGGCGTGGTACTTATATTCAAAAGGCAGTATTCCCTTCTCGTCTGGGATATGAGGGAGCAGGCATAGTTCTGGCGATAGGTGAAGGTGTACGCCAATTTTCTCCAGGAGATGCAGTATCGATTCTTCCGACTGACAATCTAGCCAAATATGGGACATATGCGGACAAGCTTCTGATTCCAGAAACTTTTTTAGTTCACAAACCCGATAGTTTAAGTTGGGAAGAAGCTTCTTCAATCTGGATGCAGTATTTGACGGCTTGGGGTGGTGTAATCCATGCTGGTGGAGTTTCGAAAGGAAAAACGATCTTGATCACAGCAGCTTCAAGCAGTGTAGGACTAGCTGCGATACAGATCGCTGAAGCAGCGGGTGCTAAGGTCATTGCAAGTACACAGACGATAGAGAAAAAGCAACGCTTATTAGATCTCGGTGTTAAAAATGTTATAGCCAGTGAAGATGAACCCGATTTGTATGAGGCGCTTGTTTCACGTTTGGATGGAGAACATCTTGATGTCGTCTTCGATGCTGTAGGAGGGCCGCATATTGAACAGATTGCAAAAGCGATGTCGGTAGGAGGAACGATGGTTATGCATGGTGCACTTAGCCAGGAGATCACACCATTTCCTCTTAAAGTTGCATTACGCAAGAGCTTAACCATGCGAGGTTTTTTGTTCCTTGAGGTTCTCCATGACCCTGTTCTAAGGGAGCAAGCCAGACGATTTATTCTTAGCAGTATAGGTGCAGGATATCTTCGTCCAGTGATCGACTGTTGCTTTAACTTTGAGGACATGCATGACGCTCAGCGCTATCTTGAATCAAATCAGCAAATAGGAAAAATTGTAGTTACTCTAAATACATGATGGTCTTATCTGATTTCTACTTTCTAGAAAAAAGGTTAGTTCCATCTGATTCAGTTTTCTATATGGCCCAACACTTCCGCTAAGTAATCAAACAATGTTCGGATTCGCAAAGGTGTCGGGCCCCGCTGTGGACGATATAAATACAGGCGCCAAACTGGAGAGGTTTCCTCATGAAGTATCTGAATGAGCTTACCACTCCTAAGCCACGGCAAAACTAGAAATCCAGGCATGTGTCCGAATCCAACTCCAGCGAGAATCGCTTGAAATTCAGCTTCTAGATCATCTGTAATAAAACGGGGCTTTGATGGCGTGAAGCTTCGACTTTCGGTGAATGTCCATGGCCAGTAACGCCCTGTTTTATGATCGAATAGTGCTGTTAGAGGGTATTTATCAAGGTCAATAATTTTTTTGGGCATTCCGACCTTATCAATTAACTCTGGCGTACCCACAGAATAAAAGTTCACTTTAGCCAATTCCCTTGCCACATATCGATTGTCTGGCAAAAATCCAAATCTGATCCCGATATCTATTCGCTCATCGATCACATCCGAGTGTGAGTCTGTTAGTACACAATCCACGACAATATCTGGATAACGTGTGGCAAATTCTGCTAGTGCAGGTACTACCAATTTACGCCCTAACACAGACGACACAGTAAGACGGACGGTCCCACGCATTTCATCTTGTTTTTCCTTGGTGTCTTTTACAAGCAGAGCATCAATCGATCCTACTGCAAAACGTGCTTGCTTTGCCAGACGCTCACCATCAGCAGTAATTTTAATTTGTCGAGTACTCCTGTAGAACAGAATCTCTCCGCGCTGCTCTTCTAGCTCTTTTATTGCCCGTGTTACTAGCTGCGGGGAAATACCCAGCTGAGTTGCTGCCTCTTTAAAATTGCGAGACTCTGCTGCGACACAAAAGATACGTATCATTTCCAATTTGTTCTGCATGTCCAATCCTGTGGTCTGGTAATTATTCCGTAAATAGGAATTCTGAAAGATAATATTATTCATTTATTATACCTAACAAGGCTGTAATACTTAATCCATCAAATATGATTGACAGATAGGTTGAAGGTTACTTGTATGAATAATATAGAAAATAAAGTTATTGTTATCACTGGTGCAAGTAGTGGTTTAGGTGAAGCTACTGCTCGCTTACTTGCTAAAAAAGGTGCAAAGGTTGTACTTGGTGCTAGACGTACTGAAAAATTAGAGGCTATTGTTCACGACATTCGTGCTGAAGGTGGTCAAGCTGAATTTATTGGTATGGATATAACCAAACCACATGAAGTACAAGCACTTATTGAAAAGGCATTAAGCGCATTTGGTCAAATCGATGTATTGGTAAACAATGCTGGATTGATGTCTATTGCACCATTAAGTGAGCTAAAAGTTGATGAATGGGATCGTATGATCGACATTAATATTAAAGGTGTTCTTTATGGTATAGCAGCTACACTGCCTGTTTTCCAAAAACAAAACTTTGGACACTTTATTAATCTCGCATCTGTTGCAGGGTTAAAAGTATTTAGTCCAGGAGGTACTGTTTATAGCGGTACTAAGTTTGCTGTAAGAGCCATCTCTGAAGGACTTCGTCATGAAGTTGGGGGAACAATTAGAACGACGACTATTGAGCCTGGTGCAATTGAGTCAGAACTAAAATTTGGTTCTTCTCATAAAGAAAGTTCAGAGTTTGTTACTGATTTCTACAAACAAGCCATACCAGCTGACTCAGTCGCTCGAGCAATTGCTTATGCAATTGAACAGCCTGCGGATGTAGATATTAATGAAATTGTTTTGCGCCCAACGAGCCAAGAGTTTTAATTATTGAATAACAAAAAATGGGAGCACTTGGCTCCCATTTTTACTATATTTTTTTAAAGTTGAGGACAAATCTATGAAAGCCGTATCGTATGTTATCAATAACCATGATGATTTTAAAAATTCATTGGTAGATATTGAAAAAGTGAAGCCTACGCTTAAGGAGCGTGATGTACTGGTAAAAGTTCAGGCAATCTCTGTGAATCCAGTTGATACCAAAGTGAGAAAAAATTCGTCTGAAGCAAATAATCGTATTTTAGGTTGGGATGCCGTTGGTGAAATTGTTGAAATTGGCCCAAAAGTTACCTCGTTTAAAGTAGGAGATTCTGTTTGGTATGCTGGCGATTTAACCCGAGATGGTAGTAATGCTGAGTTTCAAGCAGTCGATGAACGAATTATCAGTCTTAAACCCATTACAGTATCTAATGCAGAAGCAGCAGCATTGCCATTAACTGCAATAACGGCATGGGAAATGCTGTTTGATCGGTTTCAAATTTCAGAAACAGAAGTTGGCAGTATTCTGATTATTGGTGGTGCAGGCGGTGTAGGATCTATCGCTATCCAACTCCTAAAAGCAAAAACAAATCTGACCGTTATAGCAACAGCTTCACGTGAAGAAACGAAATCTTGGGTGGAATCACTTGGTGCCGACCATGTCATTGATCATAGCAAAGATTTAAATGCACAAATCGAGACACTAGGCATTGCAAAACCAAAATACGTATTCTCTACAAATCATACAGAAACATATATCAAGCAAATAGTTTCTCTGATTGCACCACAAGGCAAGCTTGGATTAATCGATGATCCACAAACCTTTGATATTATGCCGTTTAAGACTAAATCTATTTCTATCCATTGGGAGTTGATGTTCACCCGTTCAATGTATGAAACCGATGATATTGAAAAGCAAGGTGATCTATTGCAACAGGTTGCCCAATTAGTTGACCAGCAAAAAATTAGAAGTACCCTCAACCAAAATCTAGGCAAAATTAACGCTGCAAACTTGGAGAAGGCGCATAAGTTGCTTGAATCAGGTAAGTCAAAAGGCAAAATTGTACTAGAAAACTTCTAAAACAAATTCAAGGTGAAATAATGACTATTTCAATCATTGCGAACTTTAAGGCAAAGTCAGATCAAAAAGAGACGTTAGAAGCGCTTTTAAAAAGTGTAA
>NZ_DEZM01000002.1:0-7951 GCF_002364825.1 Acinetobacter sp. UBA3132
ATTTAAATCATTGATCATTTTCTACTGTAGGAATTTTTAAATTCAAAGTTTTGCGCAGTGATTTTTACACTTTGAATTTAAAATTTTCTGGTCATTTATGGAGCTTAAAAATTTAAATTCATTTGCTTTAAATTTAAGGCAACGGTTCACAAAATATTCTCTCCGCCTACTCATCAAAAATTAACCAGTTTGCTATAATTTGCCTTTCTCCCTGACCTGAATTCTGTGCCTGCCTGGCATATCAAACTCCCATGCCAAACGCCCAACTCCTTGCTGTGTTGTACATGGTTTTATCCATGACTTCATACCAGATCAGTGCATCCTTCGCGAAGCAATTATTTACTGTACTGGACCCGCTGACAGTAACCATTTTGCGTCTATGTTTTGCCGCCATTATTGTCTGCGTGATGTTCCGTTCCTGGAAAATTATCTCGCGACTGCCCTATCTCAAATGGAAAGATTTACTCTGCTACAGTGCAGCACTGGGCCTGATGAATATCCTGTTTTATATGTCACTGGGCAGACTGCCTCAAGGGATTGCAGTTGGCCTGGAATTTGTAGGACCGCTAGGGCTGGCACTGTTATCGATTAAAAATCGCAGTGATTATATCTGGGTAATTCTGGCAATTTTAGGAATCGCATTAATGGTGCCATGGGGACAAGCTGCCAATCATCAGTTTGACCTGCTGGGTGCTGCCTTTGCATTAGGTGCTGGTCTATGCTGGGCCTTCTATATTTTCTTTGGTCAGCGTGTGGTACAGCAGAATATAGGTATGCATGCCCTGACCATTGCCATCAGTATTTCTGCGCTGTGTTTACTCCCATTCGGGCTATATCACAATGCGGCAGCAGTTCTCGATACCCAGCATTGGGGCAAAGCCATTACCATTGCAATTCTGGCAACAGCGATTCCCTATGCGCTGGATCTGAAAGCACTTAAACAGCTGAACAAGATGAGCTATGGCACACTGTCCAGCCTTTCTCCTGCGCTGGCAGCCTTAACCGGTTTTATCCTGCTTGGTGAACGTATCGGCGTATTACAATGGATTGCTTTGGCCTGTATTATGCTGGCTTCTGTCGGGGTCACATTGCGTGCTGCACGTCAGGCCAGAAAGGCAAAAACAGCTTAAATATCTCTTAAAAAAAAAGATGGCTGAACAGCCATCTTTTTTATATTCTAAGTTTTGAATTTAAAACTTAACTTTGTACCAGCATGTCTTTTTTCATGTCTTTATAACGCTGGTATTCATTCTTGTACTGCACAGCTAAAGCGGTCTTTTGTTCTTCTCCAAGAATTTTACCTGCCTGCTGAAAGAAGCCATGTTCTTCTTCTTTTAAGTGATGATGAACCTTTTCTGAAAGTCTTTTGGCAATCGCAATCCAGCCCGGATTACTAAATTCGGTTGCAGTCAGCTCTTCAATCATCTCATCCATTTCATGATGTTCTGCCAAGGCATGACGGGTAATATTCAATCCCGAATCAGTCATCATCAATGGAATATAGAAATAGCGGTCTTCTGCAGTTTCATGGGCAAAGAGTTCGTTTTTAAGCTGCTTGAACAACTCACGGCGTTCTGCCGTATCCCCGGAAGTTTGTAATAGTTTTTCAGCGAGATCACGCTGAATTTCATGACTTTCCCTGAGTGCTTCAAAAATGGTGGTCATGTAATTTTTCTCCTGTTTTTGTCATGCCTTTTTGCATCATAAAGAGGAAATGGCAAGGGTTCAGGAGGTTTTATAAGTAGAAATTGTATAAAAAACTTTAATATTGAGAATGGTTTACATCTATTTTTAAATCAAAAACATTTGATAAGCCAGCCGGCAGATCAGCAAACTGACCAATATGAGAAACAGAATCCGGATAAAACCACTGCCATATTTAAAGGCCAGTTTCACCCCAACAATCGAGCCTGCAATATTCGCCACCGCCATCATGGCACCGACCATAAATAGCACATGACCTGTTGGAATAAAGAAACTCAGTGCAGCCAGATTCGTAGTGAAATTGGCAATTTTCGAAAGTGCTGACGCATGTAAAAAATCCACGCTCAGATAATGGATAAAGAAAAATATAAAGAAACTGCCTGTCCCCGGACCAAAAATTCCGTCATAAAACCCGATCATCAAGCTACCAATAGCAGCGAGCATCAGCATTTTACGTGTCAATTTTTGCTCGACATGTACCCGGCCGAACTGTTTTTTCATGAAAGTATAGACCGCGATCACGATCAGCATGACCAGCACAAAAGGCTTGAGAATATCGACCGGAATTAGCGTGACGCTGGCCGCGCCAGCAAAAGAACTGATATAGCTACACGAGGCAACCACGCCGAGCAAAGCCCACGGCAATTTCACCTGTCGCAAATAGGAAAGTGCCGCAGAGGCAGTGCCGAAAATGGAAGCCAGCTTATTGGTACCGAACACGGTCGCTGGCTGCAGATACGGTAGGCTGCTCATAATCGCTGGAATCTGGATCAGACCACCACCACCGACGGCGGCATCAATTGCCCCTGCCATAAAGGCAAAGCCAATCAGACTGATGATGATCTCGATGTCCATATCAATTTTCTCTTAATATTTACTAGAGATTTAACACACGCTTCGGCACCAGACGCTTACGATCAGTAATTTCTGCCAGGCCCAGACATTTCTCACCCTCAAATACCAGCACTTGTGGCTCTGCCGGATGGTCAATATTACTTTCCATACCACGGCTAAAATATTCAGCACGGCCTTCTGGCGCTTGAACCTGCGGAAAATGCTGCACTGGCGCATAAGCCGGTAGCAATAAAGCTTCACGCTCTTCTTCGCTCAGGCTTTCCAGATATTCAATGGTATAACTTGGAATGATGTCGAAATGACCCGTTTGCGTACGATGCAAATAAGTCAGATGACCATAAGTACCCAATGCCTTGGCAATATCTTCACCCAGTACACGGATATACGTGCCTTTAGAACAGGTCACGTCCAGCGTGATGCTATTTTCAGTAAAAGATAAAAGTTCGATGGCATAAATGGTAATTGGACGCGCTTCACGCTCAATTTCAATACCTTTACGCGCCAGCTCATACAGCGGACGACCTTCTTTTTTAAGCGCTGAATACATCGGTGGTACTTGCTGGATTTCCCCAACAAATTGGGCAATCGTATCCTTGATTAGCTGTTCATTCAGTTCAGGAACAGCTTGTTCAAGCAGGATTTCCCCCTCGACATCACCGGTAGTCGTGCTATGACCTAGAAAAATAGTCGTTTGATAACGCTTGGTTGAATCCAGCAGATAATGCGAAAACTTGGTCGCTTCTCCCAGACAGACTGGCAATAAACCAGATGCCAGTGGATCCAACGCACCTGTGTGTCCGGCTTTTTGCGCACGATACAGCCAGCGTACTTTTTGCAGTGCAGCATTTGAGCTGATGCCTAGAGGCTTATTTAACAGGAACACACCGCTGATATGACGACGCTGAATTTTAGGAGATGAAGATTTCATGGCAAAAAATCAGACAATTTTTAAGTTGGCGCAATGGTAAAACCCTGGTCAATGTTTTACAACTTTTCTATGCTATTCAATCTGTATTTATGGCATATTGAGCCGATTCATTTCTTGATAATAATTGAAGAAAAACAAAATAAAGGTGCATAGGACATGCAGAAATATAAAATATGGATCATTGTTGCTTTAGTGATCCTGTGTCTGGTCACGCTGTTACTGTGGCTTTCCCCTCAGGATGAAAAGCAGACTGCGCATGAACCAGGTAGCGCTCAGCCAGCCATGCTAGATACAGAAGCAAACGCCCTGAATGTCAGTGCCCAGAACAATACTTTTTTTGCCAGCGCCAGCCAGCAGGATACCGAAATCAACTGTAAGATGCAGCTGGATAGCAGTAATCGCCTGATCGTGAATGAACAGACCCGCAACTGTTTTGAATATTTCATTACCCAGTACGGTGAAAAAACCATTGAACAGATTCAGCAGGACTTTAAGACCTATATTTCTCAGAACCACAAAGAGCCTGCCCTGTCCCAGATTCTGGATCTGTGGGATCGTTATATGCAGTATCGTCAAAGTTTTGGTGAAATAACCCCACCTGCCGGTCTGAATCAGGAAGATCCTGCCTATTACCGCAGTATCTATACCAGCACCCAGAATCTGCGTAAACGATTTTTCTCTAATTATGAAATTGAAGGACTGTTTGGTACCGAAGATACTTATCATGAATATACGCTGGACCGTATGGCAGTTCTGGCAGATAAGAACTTAAGTGAAACTGAAAAAGCACAGAAACTGAAAGAACTATTTCAGCAGTTACCGGAAGATTGGCAGGAAAATCTGGAGCAGTTAAATAAATTAGAAGATTTACGTAAACTGACCGCAGATATTAAAGCGCGTGGTGGCTCGACTGAAGAAATCCGCCAGATGCGTTTAAATCTGGTTGGTCCTGAAGCCACACAACGTCTGGAAAATCTGGATAGTAAACGCACGAGCTGGAAGTCCAGTGTGACCAGCTATTTAAATGAGCGTGATAGCATCATGCAAAGCGGCCTGAATGACAGTGCCAAGCAAAAAGCAGTTCAAGAGCTACGTGCGCAGCATTTCAAAAAACCGGAAGAGCGCCTACGTGTAGAAACTTTTGAACAGGTACATGATCAGGGAGGTAAGCTACCCTTTGCAGATTAAACCTGAAAGCCATCACCTGTTGATGGCTTTTTTATCACTGCTATTTGGACAATTTTGTACTTGAACTTCAAGGAGCTACTTCTATGATTGTTTCAAAATATTTTCTTTTACATAAATTTACTTAAGCAAATTATAAATATTTCAAAGACTTTTTATTTAAATACATGTGTATATAAAACATACACTTAAAATTAAACTTCCTTCTGTCAAACATGTCCCCAAATGACATGGTTTTAGACAGCTAAAATGAAAAAATACCGCTACTTACAAAGAAAAATGGCTCAGCCACTCAAGGCTAAGACTGTATTTTATTTTAAAACGTCTGATGGTGTGGGCTACATCACTCTAGAAAAGCAATGATTGCTTGAATAACGATAAAATTAAAAAGGGACGGTTATGCGTACTTTCAACAAGACAGCACAGTTACTGACTGTGACTTTAGCAGCGGCTTTGGGCTTAAGCTTTGCTGCACAAACCCAGGCAGCGGCAAGTGCCACACAAGTCATCGAAAAGACCAAGTCCGATTATGCCAAAACCAAATATCCGATCTTGATGGTACATGGCTGGCTAGGCTGGTCACGCATTGGTACCGATAGTATCGGACTGGATTACTGGTATCAGATTCTGCCGGATATGGCTCGTAATGGCTCCACCGTATTTGCTGCACAATTGTCTCCGGCAAATACCACGATGCATCGCGGTGAACAACTGATTCATCAGGTTGAAGATGTTCTGGCCATTACCGGCAAGAAAAAACTGAACTTGATTGGTCATTCCCATGGTGGGCCGACGGTACTCTATGTTGCAGCGACCCAAGCGCAGTATATCGCTTCGATTACCGGTGTGGCAGGCACCTACCACGGTTCCGAAGTCGCAGATGATATCCAGAACAATAGCCTGAGCCGTACTGCCTTCAACATTCTAGGTGATTATATTGTTGGACCTTTGATTGCACTCGGTCAGTTGAAGCCCGAACTGGAAATTGATTTTGATGCTTCCATGAAATCTCTGACCCAGACCGGATCTAATACCTTTAATGCCACCGTGGCACAGCAAATGGTGAAAGATGGTGTATTGGCTTCCACCGAAAACTGCAATAAAAATTTAAAACAGAAAGACAGTAAAGGCATTCATTACTATTCTTGGACAGGCGTAGCCCAAGCCACCAATGCTCTGGATATTGATACGATCCTGATGCAGTTAGGCCCTTTATCGTATGGCAATAAAGACAATGATGGCATGGTGTCACGTTGTAGCGCGTTCATGGGTAAAGTCATCAATGACCAGTACAAACTTAATCATACTGATCTGGCCAATATGATGTTTGGTCTGAAAGGAATATTTGCACCAGATCCGGTTGCTCTCTATCGCCAGCACGCCAACCGGCTCAAATTACAGGGCTTATAACGCGAGTGCCTATATTTCCAGTGAAATATAGGCTTTTTTTTCTGATTCTTTTTTATTTGGCTTATCCGTGATCTGAAAGCTGTAATGGAAAAATAATAGATCACTTAAGTTTTTGCTGCGGGTTTCCCGATTGGCTGACCCTTATTTTTTAATCAAGCACCACCTTTATAACCGTAACAGCATAGAAAACTGAGTTCCTGCGATAAGGGAACTTTGCACAACGGGATGAGGATCATCCGGTTAAAACAACAAAGTGAGGAAAATATAATGAAATGTAGAGTACTAATCACTGGTCTGCTGCTGGCGGGTTCATGTCTCAGCACTCAGGCATCCACCCAAGCCAGTCAGGTCACTGCAAAAGCCAGCTCCAGCTATGCGAAAACCAAATATCCAATTGTTTTTGCACATGGCATGGCGGGCTTTATTCAGATCGGTACCGATCAGTTTGGCTTAGATTACTGGTACCAGATTCTGCCAGATCTGGCGCGTAACGGCGCCAATGTCTGGGCAACCCGTGTTTCACCATTCAATTCCTCCGAAATCCGCGGTGAACAACTTCAACATCAAGTTGAAGAAATTCTGGCGATTACCGGTGCAGAAAAAGTCAACTTGATTGGTCATTCTCACGGCGGTCCAACCATTCGCTATGTCGCAGGTGTAGCACCGGCTCTGGTTGCTTCTCTGACTTCAGTCGGCGCACCACATAAAGGTTCCCCTGTTGCAGACCTGATCCTGCAAGCAGAAGGAACACCTGTACAAGGTCCTTTAGTAGGGGGAATCAATCTGGTATCTAAAGCCATTACTTGGGCACAAGGTCTGGATCCAAACAGTTTCCCACATGACTCTCTGGCGGGTGGCAGCAGTCTAACCTTGGCAGGATCTGCAAAATTTAATCAGAAATATCCAATTGGTATGCCAACTACAGCTTGTGGTGAAGGTGCCTATCAACAGAAAGGCATTTACAACTATTCATTCACAGGTGTTGGTCAAGTCACGAACCAGCTTGATCCTGATTCAGCACTTAAAGTCACTGCCCTGCTCATTGATGGTGGCAAAGAAAATGATGGGCTGGTATCACGCTGTAGCGCCAAGTTCGGTAAAACCATTCGTGATAATTACAACTGGAACCATCTGGATGAAGTGAATATGGTGCTTGGCTTGAAAAACCTGTTTGCTCCAGATCCGGTGGATGTTTACCGTCAACATGCCAACCGGTTAAAACTACAAGGCTTATAAAGCAATTTGTATGATCAGCCCTAGTCAACATGAGTAGGGCTTTTTCATATCTTCTTAAAATGGAACTTTATGAAACTTAATATTGCATTGATGCTGTTAGCCATGACATCAACCTTGAAGGTTCAAACCAACACCTCTCATCTCCAACAGGCAGAAACAAAATTTATCATATCAAGCTATGCAAAAACCCAATATCCAATTGTCTTTGCACATGCACTCCTCGGCTTTAATCGCTTAGCAACAGAAAATTTAGGAATGGATTATTGATATCAAATCCTGCCTGATTTGGCACGAAATGGTTCCACCGCTTTTGCAACACGCATGTCCCCATTTAAGCGAATTACGTGGCGAGCAATGTATGGCTCAACTTCATAAAGTCCTAGCCATTAGAAGTACGAAAAACTTAATTTAACTGGGCATAGTCATGGTGCACATGCAGTACGTTATGCTGCGGGTGTGATGCCTAAGCAAATTGCATCTGTACTAACGGTAGGCGGTGTCAATCAAGGCAGGGTTGTCGCATCTGATGTTATGAAAATAGCGAATAGCACAGGCACTGCTGCACTACTGAATGTACTAATTAATACCTTCGGAAATGTACTGCTGTGGGCACAAGGGCTAGATGGGCAAATG
>NZ_DEZM01000003.1:0-286 GCF_002364825.1 Acinetobacter sp. UBA3132
TTCAAATAAATTTATATATATTTTTCAAAAACTTAAAATAAATATCAGGCAGTCTTTAATAATAATATTGGTATAGTCAAATCATATTTCAAGTCAACAAAGAAGAATTTTTATTCAGCCACAAACTTAATCATGTGAAATAAAAAAAGCCTTTATCAATAAAGGCTTTTCCGGAATAGATTATAAAAATTATGGTGCCGGATTCGGCTGCTGACGATGAATCGCTTCAATGCCTTTCAGTACTTCCTCAGACAGGTTGACTTCAAAAGCCTGAATATTTTCTTTT
>NZ_DEZM01000003.1:411-6008 GCF_002364825.1 Acinetobacter sp. UBA3132
TTTTCTTTTAGCTGATCCAGATTAGTTGCACCAATAATCGTGCTGGTTACAAAGAACTGCTGTTTAATAAATGCCAATGCCAATTGAGTCAGGGTCAGACCATGCTGCTCTGCCAGTTGAGCATATTGCTCCACCGCCCATTCACTTTCCGGATTGCTATAACGGCTAAAACGCGAGAATAAAGTCACACGGGCATTCGCCGGACGTGCGCCATTGCGGAATTTACCTGTCAGATATCCGAATGCCAGTGGTGAATATGCTAGCAAGCCAACACCTTCGTATTTGGCAATTTCTGACATACCGATTTCATAGGTGCGATTCAGCAGGTTATATGGATTCTGTACGCTGACAAATTTTGATAATCCCAGTTTCTCGGCCAGATGCAGGAACTTCATCGTCCCCCATGGGGTCTCATTCGACAGACCGATATAACGGATACGGCCATTTTTAATTTCATATTGCAAGGCGGTCAGGGTTTCTTCGAGATCCGTCACTGCACGGTCTTCGGCCGCTTCAGCATTGCCATAACCGAGTTTACCAAAGAAATTCGTTGGGCGTTGCGGCCAGTGCAACTGGTATAAGTCGATATAATCGGTTTGCAGACGTGACAATGACTGGTCTATGGCCGCTGAAATTTCATCTGCCCCAAAACGGGTCTGTCCATCACGGATATGACTACCACCTTGTGATGGACCAGCGATTTTGGATGCTAAAAACAGTTTGTCACGACCGCCACGTGATGCAATCCAGTTCCCGATAATGCGTTCTGTCGCACCTTGGGTTTCCGGTTTTGGTGGTACCGGGTACATTTCTGCGGTATCCCAGAAATACAGTCCTTGATCCAGTGCATAATCGAGTTGCTCAAAAGCTTCTTCCTGGGTATTTTGTTCACCAAAGGTCATGGTGCCTAAACAGATTTCTGGAAGTAAAATACCGGTATCTGCAAGTGGTTTGAATTGCATGAATAATTCCCTGTCTATTCTAGGTTTGACTTATCATAATAAAGTACACCTAGAGTATAGAAGGAAAGCGACGGGCTGAAATCATCTTTTCTAAGAAGTTTGTTCTTATTTGTGATGTTGGATTTTCCGCAGCTATAAAAAAAGCAAACCCGAAGGTTTGCCCTTTTCTCAAAATTGCAGCTTATTCTTCTGAATCATCTTCAGCTGGTACTTCATTTTGTTCCAGTGAGGCATCAAAGATCAGAATTGCTTTACCATCTGTTTCGATCATGCCTTGCTCTTCAAGGGTTTTCAGCACACGGCCGACCATTTCACGGGAACAACCTACAATACGGCCAATTTCCTGACGGGTAATACGAATCTGACGGCCATTTGGCAAGATCATCGCTTCAGGCTGAGCTGAAAGATCGATCAGACAACGTGCGATACGACCAGAAACATCAATAAATGCCAGGTCAGTTACTTTACGTGTCGTATTCTTCAGACGGCGAACCAGTTGGGCAAAGACCGCATAACTCAAGTCAGGATATTGTTTGCTTAATTCATGGAAGTTTTCGTAGCTAATCTCTGCAATTTCACAAACGTCACGCGTACGCACTTCTGCAGTACGTTGTGGATTTACTTCGAATAAGCCCATTTCCCCAAAAAAGTCACCCGCGTTCAAATACGCCACGACAATTTCACGCTCATCATCTTCACGAAGAATGATCGATACAGACCCCTTCAGAATCAAATATAAAGATTTAGATTCTGTTCCTGCATCAACGATCGTTGTACGTTTTGGGTAACGGTTGATATATGCACGTTTTAATAATGCCTTCACGGATTCTGGCAATTGTCCCGGAGAAAGTGCATCTGTGCTTAATTGTGAAAAGTTTGAAGTCATGCTAGCAGTTCCAAATAAGGATAATTTTTAGATCGCACAAGACCTAATGTGAACTTGTCACACAGTGGGAATGAAATTCCTTATCAACCCGATTTATGTTAGTGTACAGTTACTTCGTAAATTTATAGCTTTTTTTAGGTAGTTGCAATGCAAACAAGCGTTCATTGGTTAGAGAATGTTGCTTTTGAAGCAAAAACGCAAAGTGGTCACAGTATCGTCATGGACGGCTCGCCAGAATACGGTGGTGAGAACCGTGGTCCTCGCCCAATGGAACTTCTATTAACCGGTTTGGGTGGTTGTGCTTCGTTTGATATTGTCACCATTTTAAAGAAAGCGCGTCAGGACATTACTGATGTTCGCTGTGAACTCAATGCAGAACGTGCCGACGCGATTCCTGCAGTATTTACGAAGATTCACCTGCATTTTGTGGTGACAGGTAAAGGCATTAAAGAGAAACAAGTGGCTAAGGCTGTCGAGCTTTCTGCCGAAAAATACTGCTCAGCCAGCAAAATGCTGTCTGATGGCGGTGTGGAAATTACGCACGATTTTGAAATTATTGAAGCTGAATAATCTGGCTGATCTAGTTATAAAAGCGGTCCCTCAGACCGCTTTTTCTTTATCTGTTCTTTGATATCAGACCAACACCATTTAGACAGATTGAGAGGTCGAATAAGTCGAACCATCCTCAAAAATCACCTGCTTTTCAGGCCATCTAAGAGCCGCTAATTTGCTTGAAAATTCTCGTTGCTGCTGCCGATCCAGATAGCGTTTCCCGACTGAATAATCCACACAGAACACATTTTGCTTATGCCCAAACCACTGTAGCGGATCAATCTGCTGAAACAGGCCAGCTTTCACTTCAGCCAAGTCAAATTTACGCCAGTAATGACCAATAATGACGGGAATATCCTCCTGATAATCCTCCCACCAAGGCAGACGATCTTTCATACGCCATTTGCCGCCGGCATAAATGGGCTTGTCTGTCATATATTCGGCACCAGAGGTCAACACTTTGATGGGATTATACATCTGCTCAATCCATTCCTTTTGTGCCAGATATTTCAGCCAGGGAATATCGCTATTCGGATCAGTGAGCGCTTCACGAAACTGCTCTGCTTCTTGGCATGCCTGTTCTGTAATACCTGCATCATTAATGTGTTGCTGGGTCTGCTGGACAAAATGTTCATAGGCTTCAAGTAAATGCAGCTTGTCCAGTGCTTTTAGTTGTTGAATGGAGTGTGTATCCCAGCAGGCATGCACAACCCGAATTTGATCTGATTCCAGTGCAATGGGCAAAGTTTGCAAAAATTGCAGAATCCACTGCTGGTCTTCTGGTGTAGCAGGCACAGAGTAAAAAGATTTATGGTCATCCATATGCGGTGAGCCAAAATACCAGCCATTGCCTTCACGATAGGATTGATTTAGCAGGTTCAGCTCATGGTTGCCCAGCACACAGTAGGCCTGGCCCCGCTCCATTAGAATCTTCACATGCTGAATTACCGCGACGCTGTTTTGCCCACGGTCACAAAGATCACCCACAAAGATCAGCTTACGCTGTTCTGGATGCTCACCTTTAAGATTATAGCCCATGACATGTAAGAGACTGTTTAAGGCGTCGATCTCACCATGAATATCACCCACAATGTCGAACCGATCTCCCTGAATAGGCTGGATGAACTGATATGACATTCAGACACCTCCTCGACATTTGAGTCCTGCAATTACTCAGACTGAGTATTAATCTAATTCTTTCAATATATTCATTATATTGTCTATACCTTTAATCGGGTGTTCAAGCTAAATTTTTGGGGCGTTCAAAACAAACCATCTTCTTATCTATATGAAATGGCTGTTTATTCATTTCACCTATAGCTCTAAAGGCTGATGCTTCGACAATAAGGCATCCCTTTAGTTTTCATCATGGTAAATAAAAACCGGTGCCTAAGCACCGGTTTTTATTTCAGTTCACTAAGCTGATAGTCAGTGCAGCTTCTAATTAAGCCTGTAGTGATTCAATGATCTGGTTCAATGTCGCACTTGGACGCATTACAGCATTTACTTTCGCAGGATCAACTGCGTAGTAACCACCGATGTCTACAGTTTTACCTTGAACAGTATTCAGTTCTTCAACGATTTTCGCTTCGTTTTCAGCCAAGGCTTGTGCGATAGGCGCGAATTTCGCTTTCAATTCTGCATCTTGATCTTGTGTAGCAAGCTCTTCAGCCCAGAATTTAGCCAGGTAGAAGTGGCTACCACGGTTGTCTAACTCGCCAGTACGACGTGATGGAGACTTGTCATTGTCAAGCAATTTACCAGTCGCAGCATCAAGTGTGTTTGCAAGTAGTTTCGCACGCGGATTATTTTCTTTAATGCCCATTTCTTCTAGAGAAACAGCAAGTGCCAGGAACTCGCCTAGAGAATCCCAACGTAAGTGGTTTTCTTCTACCAGCTGTTGTACATGCTTAGGTGCAGAACCGCCCGCACCAGTTTCGTACATGCCGCCACCCGCCATTAATGGCACGATAGAAAGCATTTTCGCAGAAGTACCCAGTTCCATGATTGGGAACAAGTCAGTCAGGTAGTCACGCAGGATGTTACCCGTTACTGAAATAGTATCTAGGCCACGAGCAACACGTTCAAGCGTATAACGCATCGCACGTACTTGAGACATGATCTGGATGTCTAGACCGTCAGTGTCATGATCTTTCAAGTAAGTTTGAACTTTCTTGATCAGTTCGTTTTCGTGTGGACGGTACGGGTCAAGCCAGAAGATTGCAGGCATGCCAGAGTTACGTGCACGCGTTACAGCAAGTTTTACCCAGTCGCGGATCGGTGCATCTTTCACCTGACACATACGCCAGATATCGCCTTCTTCCACGTTTTGAGACATCAACACTTCACCTGTTTCAAGGTCGGTGATGTTCGCAATACCTGCTTCAGAAATTTCGAAAGTCTTGTCGTGTGAACCGTATTCTTCAGCTTTTTGTGCCATCAAACCAACGTTAGGTACAGTACCCATTGTACGTGGATCGAAGTTACCATTCCATTTACAGAAATTGATCATTTCCTGGTAAATACGCGCGAAAGTAGACTCAGGCATTACTGCTTTACAGTCGTAAGGTTTGCCGTCAGCACCCCACATTTTGCCACCACCACGAATCATTGCAGGCATAGAAGCATCTACAATTACGTCGTTTGGAGAATGGAAGTTAGTGATACCTTTCGCAGAATCAACCATTGCAAGCGCTGGACGGTGTTCTTGACAAGCGTGTAAGTCACGGATGATTTCTTCACGTAAAGAAGTCGGAAGTGTTTCAATCTTCTCGTAAAGGCCAGCCATACCGTTGTTTACGTTAATGCCTAGCTCATCAAACAGTTTACCGTGTTTCTCAAACGCTTCTTTGTAGTAAATGCGCACACAGTGACCGAATACGATCGGGTGTGACACTTTCATCATGGTCGCTTTAACGTGTAGAGAGAACAGGATGCCTGCTTCTTTACAGTCATCTAATTCTTTTTCATAGAAGTCGCAAAGCGCTTTTTTGCTCATGAACATGGAGTCAATGATTTCGCCGTCTTGAAGCGCAACTTTTGGCTTAAGAACAATGGTTTCACCAGACTTAGTGATCAATTCCATTTTCACGTTACGTGCGCGGTCTAAAGTCATCGACTTTTCACCGTGGTAGAAGTCACCTTCATCCATATGTGAAACGTGAGTTTGTGACCACTGTTTCCACTCGCTCATAGAG
>NZ_DEZM01000005.1:0-303 GCF_002364825.1 Acinetobacter sp. UBA3132
GTCGCGTTGCAACTATGCGATAGAAGCAGAACTCAGGAAAAAGACGAAGCCAATTGGGCTTAAAACAAATTGATATCCAATCCCCTACATGCATTTCAAGACAGCAGTACCAAAAGCTGGAATCGATTAGAGACCTTAGAAATTATTGCGGCAGGATTAAATGCATCAACTGATGCTCATCCCAGATAATAAAGTTCATTTAATTAGACAATTATTGAATGATGAAATTAAAATCATGATCGAAGATCAGCGGACGCTTACTCTCTTTCTTTCAAACAAGAATCTAGGTCAATTTGTTTGACT
>NZ_DEZM01000005.1:467-4733 GCF_002364825.1 Acinetobacter sp. UBA3132
TTTGACTATTGCTGCTTACCAAATTCAGGAATCTAAAGCTAAATAATTTTTACCAAATAGTAAATAATAAAAATAGGAACATCTTTTATGTTGGTTATTATTGTTGAATTTTAATGTATATTAAAGTGACCAACTTCTTCTTACTCCACCCTACTTTTAATTAAACATTAATAGCTTAAGCTTTTGTTTTATATATATTTATTTTAATGTGTTTTTAATATATTTAATGTGATTTATGTCGGTGAATATTGCCAAGGTTGGGATATCAGAACCGAAAGCAGAATAAAGATCTTGAACACATCATAGATTTGAATCCTGACGTGGTCCTGATAATCCGCTTTAGCTTATCATTTGAGGTGATTCGCACCAGTGCCATCTCAGCTTAGCTAAAATAGAAAAACCAAAAAGTGATCAACACACCCAGTGAAAAGAGTGAAGCAAACAGAGTGAACCATGAATGGGTTTCGGTCCCCCAGAACATCCGCTTCGCCAGCCATTTTTTAAGCAGAACACTATTCAGGCTCAGTGCTGCCAAATGCAGCAACACGCTGGCTAAAAACAGATTGGCAAAGAGTTCATGGATTTCTTTTAAACTGTGGCTATGGGTATAGTCGGTAAAAAAGCCGGCCAGCACCGTTAAAGGCAACAGAAGAAAAATACCCACTATGCTGAGCTGAAACAGGCTGGATCCGGCGGCTTTTAAAAATGTTGGCGAAAGCCATTGCTGCGGCTGTGCCCAATAGCGCTGCACAAATGGCTTGATCACCTGCCAACGGCGGCTTAGCCCTGAAGGCTGAGTATGCGCCAGTCGAGAAGCAAGAAACTGCCATAAAATTCTTAATATCAGGCTAATCCCGAGGGTATAACCCAAGGCCATATGGGTTTGATGCCATTCTTCTGTATCCCCGGTCAGATAAGCCCCAGTAAAGCTCAAAATGATGATGAGATGCAGAAACCGGATCAGTAAATCTGTAGAAGATGTTGTTGTATTCTGCGCCATAAAAAACCGTTATTGGCTGTATTTTAGTGACAGCATAACAGCTTAAGCTGAACTGAATCTTAAGATAGAAGCAAAAAAGTGCGCTTGTTGAAGCGCACTTTTAACATGAGGAAATCTTAAGAAAATCAATAATACTAAGACTAAATCGCCGGAATTTTTGTGATGGGTACACCTGTTATTTAACAAGGTTCCTTCTAAGCTTGGCAGGACTGCCCCCCTGTATTGACCAGTATCACCTCAGCCGGAAAATTCTTTAAAAGCATCCAGTGCATTTGCAGCATACATCAATGAAGGTCCACCACCCATATATACCGCAACGCCCAGAACTTCCTCCAGCTCCTGCAGGGTCATGCCCATTTTGACCAGGGTTCTGACATGAAAGCCGATACAACCATCACAACGTGATGCGACACCAATCGCCAAGGCAATCAGCTCCTTGGTTTTAGGATCAATCACACCATCACGCATTGCGGTCTGGGACAACTGATTGAAACTTTTCATTAAATCAGGTGAATCCTGAGTTAATGTTCTTAAACTGCCTGAAATGTTCTGGGTTAATTCTTTGTATTTCATCACTGCTTCTCACATTCAACAATACGGTTGTTCACCGATTCAACGGCTTATTTTTCTACCGGATAGCCCTGTTCCAGCCAGGCCTGATAACCGCCCTGAACCGACTTGACCTGGGTAAAACCCATATTCTGTAAGGTATCGGTTGCCAATGCTGAACGGCCACCGGTACCACAGATCAAATAGATCGGCTGATCTTTAAGGTGTTCCAGTGCCTGCTGGGTATCGCAATGATGACTGGCCGAAGGATGCTGGTGAATTCTCATTTCCAAAACACCACGAGGATAATTCACCGCCCGGTCTATTGCTGCCGCCTGAAATTCATCCGGTTCTCGAACATCAATCAGTATGGTTTTATGGTTTTGCATCGCTTCAAACAGTTCATTTACGCTGACTTCCTGAATCCGGCTTTTTGCATTCTGGATCAATTGCTCTGCAGTTTTCATCATTTTCATTCTTCCTCGGTCATTAAAATTATATTTTGTATAAACGATGCTCAGGTAGATTAAAAGCGCTTGAGTGAAGTCCCCAACCGGTTGTTTTAGCCCATGAGCGCTGAATAGATTAGATACATCGCCACTCCAACCACGGTGGTGGCAAATATTTTCTGTACCTTGTTACTGTCAATCCGCTGCATCAGACTGCGTCCAATTAACATCCCGACAATACAGGCCAGGACAAAGGTCAGCGTAACCGAAACAGGATATTGAAAGCCATCCAGCACGTGTGCAGAAATACTCACCCCACCAATCAGAAAAATAATCATGAGGGAAGTCGCAACGATACTGCGCATATCAAGGTCGGTGAATTTACGCAGGGCTGGAACAATGACAAACCCCCCACCCACGCCAAGCAAACCGGTCAGTAACCCCGCCACGATACCAATACCTGCCAGGAACGAAGCAGTTTTGACATTCCAGATCAGGCGACCGGTGGTTTGATTGACCTTGCACGGTGCATTGCCATGATCGGTCACTTTATTAAAAAAGATCCGGTAAGCCACAATCAGCATCACCAGACTGAAAGCCAGCGTCAGCCAGACCGGAGAAACGATATCGGCCAGATGCACGCCATAACGCGCTGAAGGAATACTGATCAGCGCGATCCAGAGCGCAGCACGATAACGCACAATACGCTTGAATAAACCCTCGAACGTTCCGACCAAGGCCGACAGCGTGACTGCAAGCAATCCTACCGGCGCAGCTTGGGCCACGGTCCAACCCTGACTCGCCATCAGTGCCGGTACAGCCAGAATGCCACCACCGGCACCGGTCAAACCCAATAGCACTCCGATAACCAGCCCTTCAAGTATTAATGCCCACATCGTCCTCTCCCTTATCCACAAAAGTAATTCAACAAAGGTTGAACTTTTTGTTGAATCACGACACAAGCTTATTTGAAGTAGTTAAGAGGAAGCTTGAGGTAAGAAACACCATTTTGTTCTGGCTCAGGAAACTGCCCTGCTTTCATATTGATCTGAATTGCCGGTAGAATCAGCTTAGGCATACTGAGTCCTGAATCCCGCTGATTTCGCATCTGAGCAAATTCAGTTTTGCTGATTCCCTGATGAATATGGATATTCTGTGTTTTCTGCGTCTGGATATCAGATTCACACACGTACGATTCACGTGTCTCAGGTAAATAGTCATGACATAAAAAGACCCGGGTATTTTCTGGCAACTGAAACAGGCTTTGTACCGAATCATAAAGCTGTTCTGCACTACCTCGCGGAAAGTCACAACGTGCTGTACCATAATCTGGCATAAACAGGGTATCACCCACAAAAACCGCATCACCAATCACATAACTCAGACAAGCAGGCGTATGTCCCGGTGTTGGAATGTTATAGGCCTTCAATGTTCCGATTTGGAACGACTCATGATCTTCAAATAAATAATCAAAGAGCTGCTGGGCATTCCATTGTTTAATATCCAGATGATAAATCACGCCAAAAGTTTCCTGTACAATGCCAATTTTCTGGCTCATGGCAATCTTGCCACCTAACTCAGCTTTAAGATATTGCGCTGCAGTCAGATGATCAGCATGGACATGGGTTTCGAGAATCCACTCAACCGTTAAACCCTGCTCTTTAATATAGGCAATAATCTTATCGGCATGAACAGTTGAGGTACTTGCCGATGCCGGATCATAATCCAGAACGCTATCAATAATAGCGCAGGCTTTGGTCGCCGGATCACGTACAACATAACTGAAGGTATTGGTATCTTCGTGAAAAAAATCTTTTACTATAGGTAAGTTTGACATCGTTAAGCTCCTGACCATTTACGGTGAATACATACACCCACCAGCATTGCTACAATAAAATAGAGCACTTGATAGTGGCCTAAACCGATCAAGGTGAAACTTGGTGCCGGACAGATGCCGGCAATGCCCCAACCTGCACCAAATAAAACCGCACCCGTGATCAGTTTTCTATCTATCTGATTATTTTTAGGTAAATCAATAGGTTCATTAAAAACTGTTTTTGGTTGCGCCGTACGTAATGCTTTCTGGAAGGGAATAAAGGCCACAGCAATCGCGCCCATCATGACAAAGGCCAGACTGGCATCCCAATCGCCAAACAGATCCAGGAAATCGAGTACTTTTTCCGGATTGGACATGCCCGATACCATCAACCCCACAGAGAACAGCGCACCAAATAAAAAGGCAAACACATTTTTCATTTTAGAATGCTC
>NZ_DEZM01000071.1:0-7990 GCF_002364825.1 Acinetobacter sp. UBA3132
AAAAAAGTCTGACATTTCTGTGTCAGGCTTTTTTATATTATAAATGATAATCAACTAATTTATATTAAATGCTTTCAAGTTAATAGAGTTAAATTAATTTTCATATTTAATCTTAATTATTGTAGATTAGAGGTGTGATATTCCACATTTATAATAATTGCCATAATCCTTCATGAATTTCTTACTATATATCCAAATTATTTAAATAAATTTTCCGCTTAAGTTATATTTTCTCTGTTTATTATATTTACAAATATTTTTTTGAATTACATGAATTAATTTGTCACTTTCTCTTTTTATATAAGAAAACTCTGCCATTTTTTTAGGTCCGAAGAAAAATAAAAAAACAATCAGAGAAAATTCTAATATAATAATCAAGACCATATTTTTTAAACTTTGAATGAAGCTTGACATATTTTAAAGCTAAATTGCTAATAAATACTTTTTCAGTATTAAAATAACTTTTTCTGAAATCCTAAGATAATCTTTCTATTTTTACTCTAATTTGATCTTTATGCTCTAGCAGATAACTATCTGTCGCTTGAACATTTGTTCTATGCAATATCAAGTAAAATTCTAATTGACGATTAGAGTCTGATATCGGCAATTGATTGGCTTCTTCCTGTATAATCGGTTGATATTTTCAGGGATGTCATCAATTGGAAACGGTCCTAAATAATGCTCTCGATGTGGAACAAGCTGTGTTTTTACAATCAATTCAGGATTCTATTCCAAGTGACAACTTCTCCTTCCTCAGGGAGATGAGCTTGTTCTTTTGATGAACAGTCTGTAAGTGAGACAAGGCAGCCGGCTAAGATAAAGCATTTCTTTATTTGCATTGTTTTTCTCTTTAAGCTTTATTCTTGGATGGACTAGTTAAGGTTTATTTATAAAAAAACACAGATCTGTGCCAAATTTTATTTCTCTAAAGATTTAAGCGATTAACAAAGCAATATCAATTACAGCTAAACGACTAATTTATTATAAAAATAAAAATCTTTGAGGTAAGATTAAATCCAACATGATTAGACGTATCTAGATTTTATAGATACCCAGATAAGGATCAAAGCATGCAACAAGAAGTCATCATTGTCGGTGGTGGGATGGTGGGTTTAAGCCTCGCACTGATGCTGGCGAAAACCGGGATTGCGGTCAAACTGTTAGAAGCAATCCAATACCCAGATTATGATGATATCAATCTTGCTCCCTATCACTCCAGTTTCGATGCCCGTAACAGCGCTTTATCACGTCGTAGTGTACAGATTTATCAGGAGCTGGGTCTGTGGGATGCTTTACAGGAACATGCCACGCCGATTCTGGAAGTGAATATTACCGAACAGGGCAGCTTTGGTAAGGCACGTCTGATCGCTGAACAGGAAAAAGTCGAAAGCTTTGGTCAGGTGATTGAAAATGCCTGGCTCGGTCGCGTATTGCTGACACAAGTCAAAAAAGAGCCACTCATTGAACTGATCGATGGCGTGCAGGTGACTTCTCTCATCCAGGATAAAGACTTTGCTTATATTGAAGCACAGCGTGGCGAGACTGCTTTAAAACTGCAATCCAAACTGGTAATTGCTGCGGATGGTCGCGATTCTTTCTGTCGTAAGGCACTGGGTATTGGCGCATCGGTACACGACTATGATCAAGTTGCGATTGTCACAACCGTACAAACATCAAAACCGCATCAACATGTCGGTTTTGAACGTTTTAGTCCTTTAGGACCTTTGGCTTTGCTACCTCTTCCAGGCGAATACCGTCGTTCCGTGGTATGGCCAGTTCCTAAAGGTACCGAGCATGAATGGCTGGGTGATGAAAATGATCAGCACTTCCTGCACGCTTTACAACAGACTTATGGTGATCGTGCCGGAAAATTCCAGAAAACTGGTAAGCGTTTCAGTTTCCCATTATCGCAAGTCCTGGCAGAAAAGCAGGCAGTTGGTCGTGTGGTGTTAATGGGGAATGCAGCGCATACGATTCATCCAGTTGCAGGCCAGGGCTTTAACTTGTGTATGCGTGACGCTTATGTACTGAACCGTTATCTGGCAGAACAGCTGGAACAGGCGGCTGATCTGGGCGATGCTCAAATGCTGCAAGATTATGAAAAATCACGCTTGAAAGATCAGCAACGTGTGATTAAGTTCTGTGATTCAGTCGTACGTGGTTTTAGCAACCAGAATCCATTCCTGAAACTGATCCGTAATACCGGCTTGGTGGCTTTTGAAAATATTCCAGGCATCAAGCCACTTGTAGCCAACTATGCAATGGGACTCAAAGCATGACAGAACAAACTCAGGTATTAGATGCTGTCATTGTAGGTGGCGGGCTGGTTGGTGGCTTAACGGCATTATTACTTGCTCAAGATGGCGTACAGACCACCGTGCTGGATGCTGCACCGATTTTAGATACTGAAAAGACACTAAGTGTTGCCAATCCACGCGTATTGGCACTCAGCCAGGCCACTATTCATTTGCTAAAAACAGTAGGGGTTTGGGAAAAACTTGCACGTCAGCAGCCATATACAGGTATGCAGGTCTGGAATAAAAATGGTTATGGTGAAATCAATTTTGGTCAGCCTTCCAAGAAAACACCAAAAGTCGAGCAGGCGCTTGGTTCTATGGTTGAGCCAAGTATTCTGAACCTGGCCATTCAGCAAAAAATGCTGCAAGAACTGAAAGATTACCGCACACAGGTCAAAGTTAGCCGGGTAGAACGCGGGGTAGGAGTCTGGATTGTACACCTTGCCGATGGTACCCAGCTCAAAACCAGATTGCTGATCGGTGCAGATGGTGCCAATTCCTTTGTCCGTGAACAGGCCTTTATTGACATTGATGTCCTGGACTATAAACAGGCCGGTATCAGCTGTGTCATTAAGACCGCACAACCCCATCAGCATGTTGCACGCCAGATTTTCCTGGAAACTGGTCCATTGGCTTACTTACCGATGGCCAGCCTTAATCTGGAAGAGCAGGGACATTGGCAATCGATTGTCTGGACTTTGCCAGAAGATTATGCCGAAGAATATGCAGCCTTGTCAGATCAGGAATTTATCCAATTACTGACCCGAGAAAGTCATCACATGCTTGGTGAAGTGCTCGAAGCAAGCCCACGAGCAACTTTCCCGCTTAAAGCACGTGCGGCTCAGCAATATGTGCAAGATGGACTGGCCCTGATCGGTGATGCTGCCCATGTGATTCATCCACTCGCGGGACAAGGTGTCAATATTGGCTGCTTAGATGCGGCAGTGTTATGTGATGTGTTACTGCATGATAAAACGCGTGGCGTCTGGGCACATGAGCAAACCTTACAGCGCTATGAACATCTGCGTAAGGGGCAAAATGATGCCATGATGCACAGCATGTCTGCGATTGGCTGGATAGAAACCACTCAACTTTTCCCTGTGGTTTGGGCGCGTAATTTGGGCCTGAAACAGGTTGAACAGCTGCCTGTATTAAAAGATGCTTTTATGGCGCAGGCCAATGGCTTGGGACTGCTCAAAGATACCCGCTACGCCGTCTGACCTGAAATTGTTATTTTTTAAACAATCATATGTAAAAAGAAACGAATTTGTTTAAAAAAGATACGATTTTTTAATATTTGGCACTAGGCGAAACACAAAGAGATTGCTAAATTTCAGGTAATTTACAACCTAGTTTAAATGCACATGTGATGGTCATTTGTGGGGGACATGAATATGACAGATATGAATGAATATGATGAAGCAGAAGATGCTGTCGTTGATGATGATGAAGCGAAAGCAGCAGAGAAAGGCGCTGCTGAAGGTGATGAAGTTGTTAGTGATACAGACGTTCTGGAAGCTGAAACATTGACTGTGACAGCGAAGCTAAAAAAGCGTCAGGCACTTGAAGATGAGGTGGCCGCGTTCCTGGCTCGCGGTGGTCGAATTACTGAAGTGCCGGCAGACGATTCAGTACGCGAATAAGTCGTCTACCTCCTGAATATAAAAAAACACCACAGATTACAGTGGTGTTTTTTTCTGCCTATCTTTCTTTGGAAAAAGCTATTTAGTCATTGGCACCCGTCAACTCAAGTGCACGTTGGTAAGCCACTTTCTTTTTGATACCGGTTAGGTCGGCTGCCAGCTGGGAAGCGGCTTTCACGGAAAGATCTTGTAATAAACGGAGTAACAGTTTGTCGAGTTTTTCCTGATCCATATCTTTTTCGACAGTCGCTCCACCCACTACCAGTACGATTTCACCTTTTTGCTGGTTGGCGTCCTTGGCAATAAACTCAATCAATTCACCCAAGGTCATCTTTCGGATAGTTTCAAACGTTTTGGTAATTTCACGGGCAAAGCCAACCGGACGATCAGCACCAAACACATTCGCCATATCTTTCACACATTCCAGAATCCGGTGCGGTGCCTCATAGAAAATCATGGTCTGGGTTTCATCTTTGAGTTTTTCCAAATTGAGCAGACGCTGGCTTTGTTTTGATGGCAGGAAGCCTTCAAAGCTGAAACGGTCACTCGGTAAACCTACTGCGCTTAATGCAGCAATTGCAGCACAGGCACCCGGTACAGGTATCACACGAATATTGTGTTCCTGTGCAGCACGCACGAATTTAAAGCCTGGATCACTAATCAATGGTGTACCCGCATCACTGATCAGTGCCATGTTTTCGCCATTGAGCAAACGTTGAATAAGCTGATCTATCTTGTTGCTTTCATTATGGTCGTGGCAGGCTGTCAGTGGAGTGGAAATATTAAAATGCTTGAGCAATTGCATAGAAGTTCGTGTATCCTCAGCAGCAATAAGACTCACCGACTTCAACACCTCAATTGCACGATAACTAATATCATCTAAGTGCCCGATTGGAGTCGCAACAACAAATAACTGAGCACTCATAGGTTTCTCCATGTGGAATAAACAGAATTATAAAAAACGGAAGAATATTAAAAAAATATTGGGTTTGAGCTTATTGGGCTGCATCGGCAGCGTGCAAGCGGAAATTCTGGTCATTCTACCCGAATCTGGTCCTTTGGCGCGAGCTGCATCGAATATCAAACAGGGATTCATGAGTGCCTATATGGCATCCGGGCAAAAAGTGCCGATTAAATGGGTGAATTCTGATCAGAAGAAAATGTCACAACTACTGAAACAGTATGTCAATAAAAAGACGCAGCTCATCGTGGGGCCACTGGCACGTCAGGATATTGAAGCACTGGTTCAGGCCCAGCCCAAAGTCAAAACCCTGAGTCTGAATGACAGCATGAGCAGTTCACCTCAGCTTTGGCAGTTCAGTCTGTCTAAACGTGAAGATGCAATTGCTTTACAGAAGGTACTGACGAAGGATCGAATTCAGTATTTACAGGTACTACGTCAGCCCGGAAGTGAGACCGAGCATGAACTGATGTTGATGTCTTTGCTCAGTGTAGGGGATCTGCAAGTGGATATTATCGATATTGCACCAAAATCTTTGTCCTCTAAACAGGGTTTATTACTCATGGGCAATCCGGAGTGGTTGGCCGCAATGCGAAACCTGCCGAAGAAACGGCTTTATACCGTATCCAATGCGATTGACCAGCATATAACTTTGCCTAAAGGTATTAAATTTTGTGACGTACCTGCACTGTATACTCATGCCTGGCCAGATGTATTGAATGCCTATCAGCAGGCGCCGGTGCAGATGTCCTATCAGCGGTTAATCGCCTTTGGTGGAGATGCCTGGCAGATCAGTCAGCTGTATTTAAGTGACTATAAAGTCGAACAGCTACAATTCCAGGGTCGTACCGGACATATTCAGGTCAATGCTGAGGGACTGCGACGTATGCCCGCCTGCTTTGAATATACCAGCAAGGGCGTCAAGCTGATTTAACTATTATGCGTATCAGTCAGCAATTGGGAAAATGGGCAGAACAGCAAGCGCTTGCCTTGTTGCAGCATCATGGCTTTCAGTTGGTCCAAGCCAATTATCACAGCCGTTATGGTGAAATTGATTTAATCGTGCAACATGATCAAGAGCTGGTTTTTGTGGAAGTAAAAGCACGGGCAAGTACAGATTATGCCAATGCACTCGAGTCAATTTCCCTTAGCAAGCAGCGGAAAATGATGAAAACTGCTCTTCATTTCCTGCAAAATCATGAAGAATTTCAGCATTTTTTCTGTCGTTTTGATGTGATTTGTTTTGATTTTAATCAACATTTTGCAAAAACCATACAGCATGATTTTTGCAATTACCTTTATGATTCGCAATGGATTGAAAATGCTTTTACTTTTGATCAAGAGTTTATTAATCTTTGAACAACACAGGCTTTTCTTTGTGCGATTTTCTGTACAGAGATTATGGTAATGTTCAAGGAAAATAAAAGTTGATCAAGATTGCGCGACAGAATTTATTAAATTGAACAAAGACGTATTAAACAATAAGGAGTCTTGCTGAGTGGTTAAACGTATTGTAATAACAATGTTATGTGTCGCAAGTTTATCGGGCTGTGCCAGCTTTATTTCAGGTGGTACAGGCACGGCTCCTGTCGGTACGGATCAAGGGGCGCGTACCCTTGGACAGGTTTTTATCGATTCTTCAATTGTGCGTACTGCAAAAATTAATCTTTATAAACTTGATTCACGATTCAAACAGTCGCGAGTCAATATTGAGAGTTTTCATGGTCATGTATTATTGACTGGTCAGGTGCCAGATGCGCATCTGAAACAACTGGCTGAAGACAATGTCAAAGCCATGAGTGATGTGAAAGCCGTACATAACTTTATTACTATCGGTAACCAGATCAGTTATGGCACCATCATGCAGGATACCGCAGCAACGGCAAATACCCGTGGCCTGATCATGAAAGCGCCTGTAGTTGCAGACAGTAAGGTACATGTGCATACCGAAGATGGCGTGTTATATGTGATGGGCCGTCTAAACAATGCTGAAATTGCTGATCTCAATCAGGTGCTGGCGCAAGTCGGTAATGTCACTAAAATTGTGACCCTGATTGATAATGTAGAAACGCTCAGCAATTCAACCAGCCAAAACTTTGCGACTACAGCTTCATCAAGTGCCTTGATGCAAACTCCAGTTGCGATTGATCCTGATACAGTTGAACCAACTTATGCACAATAAGGTGCACTCTTTTAAAGCCAGGCTGTCGAGTCATCTGAACGTTGCAAGACAAATCTACCGGGATTTTCGCTTATATGATCTCGGTAGCTATGCGCTGAACCGTTTTACTCCCAAAGCAGGTTATAGCGCTGAACGGCATTTGGCCTATGGCCTTAAAGCGCGGCAGCGTTTTGATCTGTATCGTAGTGCACAGCCTTTGGCACATCGCCCCTTGATTGTCTTTGTCCATGGCGGTGCCTGGCTGCATGGGGATAAGAAAGAATATCAGTTTATTGGTGAGGCTTTTGCCCGTGAAGGCTATGACGTGGTGGTTCCAAATTACCATCTGGCGCCAGAACATATCTTCCCGCAATCTGTGGATGACTTGCATCTGCTTTTGGATCATCTGCACACTGCGGCAGCAAAGCTGCAGATTTCATCAGAGAATATTGTATTGATGGGACATTCTGCCGGTGCGTTTAATGTGATGTCAGCGGTGTACTATCCGCAGCCGCATAAAGCAGAGCGGCTGGCGAATATCCGCGCTATCATTGGTTTAGCGGGGCCTTATCATTTTGACTATAAGGATGATCCGATCTGTGCTAATGCCTTTGATCAGGCGGTGCCTTATCAGCAGGTGATGCCACTGTACTTTGTACAACCTCAGCCTTTGAAGCATTATCTGTTTATTGCTGAAAAAGACGATATCGTGGGACATTTCAATAGTCATGATCTGGATCGGGTATTAAAGCAACATGGTAACCATAGTCATGTGATCAGTATTCCAAAGCTCGGACACATTACTATTGTTGGATCACTCTCCAGCCTGTTTAGCCGCTTCTTTGTAACCAAGTCTAGAGTACTGTGGGCACTAGAAGATGCATTTAAATAATTCATTCTATTGAATGTAAAAAGCCCGGATTTAATA
>NZ_DEZM01000212.1:0-11426 GCF_002364825.1 Acinetobacter sp. UBA3132
GTAGTTGTGTTATACACTTTACCTTGAAGCGCTGAACGACGGATCGAGAATGAATCTTCCTGCGCTTTTTTACCTTCAGTCGTATTGATTACAAGGTGGATTTCGCCGTTTTTGATACGGTCCACAATGTTTGGACGACCTTCAGTTACTTTGTTTACGCGTTCACATTCAAGACCAGCTTCGCTAATCACTTTAAATGTACCATCAGTTGCAAGAATCTTGAAGCCTAGGTCAATCAATTGTTTCGCAATACCTGCTGCACGAGGTTTATCTGAGTCACGTACAGAAATGAATGCGTGTTTCACTTCACCTTCTGTCGGAAGACCAGGTAGACGTTCGTTCGCACCTAGAACAGCTTTATAAAATGCTTCACCGAATGTTTTACCAACACCCATCACTTCGCCTGTAGATTTCATCTCAGGGCCAAGGATCGGATCAACACCAGGGAATTTGTTGAATGGGAACACTGCTTCTTTTACAGAGAAGTGTTCAGGGATAATCTCTGAAGTGAATCCTTGAGATTCTAGAGATTGACCCGCCATACAACGTGCAGCAACTTTCGCTAAAGATTCGCCGATACACTTAGAAACGAACGGCACAGTACGTGATGCACGTGGGTTCACTTCCAGGATGTAAACGTCTTCGCCTTTAACCGCAAACTGAACGTTCATTAGACCAATTACACCAAGTTCTTTTGCCATTGCAATTGTTTGACGACGCATTTCGTCCTGAATCTCTTTAGACAGAGAATAAGGAGGAATCGAACATGCTGAGTCACCTGAGTGAATACCTGCTTGTTCAATATGCTGCATGATGCCGCCAATCACAACGTCTTTACCGTCAGAGACACAGTCTACGTCAACTTCGATTGCATCATCCAGGAAACGGTCAAGCAGAACAGGCGCTTCGTTTGATGCTTGAACTGCATCACGTAGGTAGCGTTTAAGTTCTTCATCGTTATAAACGATTTCCATCGCACGACCACCAAGGACGTAAGAAGGACGTACCACAAGTGGGTAGCCTACTTTAGATGCTTCAGCCATACCTTCTTCAGCAGATTTTACGATGCTGTTGTTTGGTTGACGAAGTTGCAGGCGTTGAATCATTTGCTGGAAGCGTTCACGGTCTTCTGCGCGGTCAATCGCATCAGGCGATGTACCAATGATTGGCGCACCTGCTTCTTCTAAAGCACGAGCCAGTTTCAAAGGTGTTTGACCACCATACTGAACGATAATGCCTTTTGGCTTCTCGATACGTACGATTTCAAGCACATCTTCAAGTGTAATTGGTTCGAAGTACAAACGGTCAGAGGTGTCGTAATCCGTAGAAACAGTTTCAGGGTTACAGTTCACCATGATGGTTTCATAGCCGTCTTCACGCATTGCAAGGGCAGCATGTACACAGCAGTAATCGAATTCGATACCTTGACCGATACGGTTAGGGCCGCCACCAATCACCATGATCTTGTCACGAGTCGATGGATTTGCTTCACATTCTTCATCGTAAGTTGAGTACATGTAAGCTGTATCAGATTCGAATTCTGCAGCACATGTATCGACACGTTTGTAAACTGGCGTTACGCCCAGGTTCCAACGGTGTTTACGGAATTGTTTTTGTGAAATGCCCATCAAGTTCGCAATGCGAAGATCTGATAAACCTTTACGTTTGAATGCACGGATGTTATCCGCATTCAAATCACCAAAACCTAAAGTTTTGATTTGGTTTTCAGTTTTTATGATATCTTCGATTTGGATCAAGAACCAACGGTCGATGTTCGTCGCAGCAAATACTTCATCAAGCGTGAAACCGTGACGGAATGCATCGCCCACGTACCAGATACGCTCAGGACCTGGAACTTTAAGCTCTTGTAAGATTTTCTCACGCGCGCCTTCAGTACCCGCTTCGATTTTCTCATCAAAGCCAGATGCACCGACTTCAAGACCACGAAGCGCTTTTTGCATAGACTCCTGGAAGTTACGACCAATGGCCATCACTTCACCCACAGATTTCATCTGTGTTGTCAAAGTTGCATCAGCTTGTGGGAATTTCTCAAAGTTGAAACGAGGAATCTTGGTAACTACATAGTCAATTGCAGGTTCGAATGATGCAGGTGTTGTACCGCCAGTAATGTCATTTTTCAGTTCATCAAGGGTATAACCCACAGCCAGTTTCGCCGCAATTTTCGCAATCGGGAAACCAGTTGCTTTAGACGCAAGCGCAGATGAACGAGAAACACGCGGGTTCATCTCGATCACAACCATACGGCCATCTTTCGGGTTAATACCGAACTGAACGTTAGAACCGCCTGTTTCTACACCAATTTCACGAAGTACAGCTAGAGAAGCGTTACGTAGTAACTGGAATTCTTTATCTGTAAGCGTTTGCGCAGGCGCAACAGTGATCGAGTCACCTGTGTGCACGCCCATTGGGTCGAAGTTTTCAATAGTACATACAATGATACAGTTGTCGTTTTTGTCACGAACAACTTCCATTTCGTATTCTTTCCAGCCAATTAATGATTCATCGATCAATAACTGTTTGGTTGGAGAAAGATCGAAACCGCGTTCACAGATTTCAATGAATTCTTCTTTGTTGTATGCGATACCGCCGCCTGAACCACCCATGGTGAATGATGGACGGATAATCACAGGAAAACCGAAGCGCGCTTGAATTTCTAAAGCTTCTTCCATTGATTCGGCAATGTCTGCTTTTGGACATTCAAGACCAATTTTACGCATTGCCTGGTCGAACAGTTTACGGTCTTCAGCTTTTTCAATCGCTTCTTTGGTCGCACCGATCAGTTCAACATTGAATTTTTCTAAAATGCCGTGCTCATCAAGGGCAAGGGCACAGTTCAATGCAGTTTGACCACCCATTGTAGGAAGAACTGCGTCTGGGCGTTCTTTCTCAATGATTGCTGCAACAGTCTGCCAGGTAATCGGTTCGATATACGTTGCATCTGCCATTGCAGGGTCAGTCATAATGGTTGCCGGGTTAGAGTTCACCAAAATAACACGGTAGCCTTCTTCACGAAGCGCTTTACATGCTTGCGCGCCTGAATAGTCAAACTCACACGCCTGACCAATCACAATAGGACCAGCACCGATAATTAAGATACTTTTAATGTCTGTACGTTTAGCCATGATGCTTCCTTAATTACTTCTTAGATGCTTCGATAAGTTCGATGAAATGATCGAACAATGGTGCGCAGTCATGTGGACCAGGGCTTGCTTCAGGGTGACCCTGGAAGCTGAATGCAGGTTTGTCTGTGCGATGGATACCTTGGTTAGTACCATCAAACAGTGAGCGATGAGTCACACGCAATACCTCAGGCAAGGTGCTTTCATCCACTGCGAAGCCGTGGTTTTGAGAAGTAATCATCACTGTACCAGTTTCAATGTTCTGTACAGGATGGTTGGCACCGTGATGGCCGTGAGGCATTTTCACAGTCTTGGCACCGCTTGCAAGCGCAAGAATCTGGTGGCCCAGGCAAATCCCGAATACAGGAATATTGCGGGCATCTTCTACAATTGTTTTTACAGCTTCAATTGCGTAGTCACATGCAGCTGGATCGCCAGGGCCGTTCGACAAGAACACGCCATCTGGATTCAGTGCAAGTACGTCAGCAGCAGGAGTTTGCGCAGGCACAACGGTCAATTTACAGCCGCGATCTGCAAGCATACGTAAGATGTTGGTTTTGACACCGTAATCGTATGCAACAACATGGAATTTAAATTCTGGTTGAGCGAAGCCTTTACCTAAAGTCCATGAACCTTCAGTCCATTCAAAACCTTCAGGATCACAGCATTCTTTTGCAAGGTCTAAACCATTCAGACCACCGAATGCGCGTGCTTTTTCAAGTGCTTCTTCTTCAGTGATGTTTTCGCCTGCAAGGATACAACCGTTTTGTGCACCTTTATCACGCAAAATTCGAGTTAATCGTCGCGTGTCGATGTCAGCAATAGCCACTACATTGTGCTGTTCTAGATATTCACCTAGTGATTGTTCAGCACGGAAGTTACTGTGTAATAAAGGAAGGTCACGGATAATTAAACCGTTTGCCCATACTTTATGAATACGACCTGATTCTGCGTCTTCTTCGTTGCAACCCGTATTACCGATATGTGGGTAAGTTAAAGTTACAAGCTGCTGTGCATAACTTGGATCAGTCAAAATTTCTTGATAGCCAGTCATGGCAGTGTTGAAAACGACTTCACCAGTCGTACAACCCGATGCGCCAATCGAAGTACCTTTAAAGATAGTTCCGTCGGCAAGGGCTAAAATTGCTGGGGTGCTCAAACCAAAGCTCCTGAAATTTAGGCTGTAAAAAAGCGAGTAGACGAAAAAAAAGGAAGGTTAATTTTTAAACCTACCCTCCTATGTCTGCTCGCTTGAACTTAACACGGCATTATACGCAGTAACACCTGCTAAGTCCAATAGCTTTGCTGCAAAAGTATGAGATAAATGGCTTGCTTTTTGCTTGAAAGTCTGTTTCTTGATCAATGTTGAAAAATGTAACCATTTAATAATTGTCAGACAAATCAAGTCTTAAATTTTATCGAATTTACTAATATGAAAGCGTCAAAACATAACTAAAGGCAAAAGACATGGCTACCCCAACTAAAACTACAACATCTAAAAAAAATCTGAATGTCGTTGTCACTGAAACTGCCGAGCAGCTTGAAAAAGCAGCAATAGAGGCGAAAGAGCAGGCAGTGGAAACGCTTGGCGAAAGCAAAGAAAATATTGAAGCTGAAGTAAAAAAACTGAGCAATACTGTAACTGATCAGCTAACACAGTTTAAACAGGATTTACTGCAGCGCATCGATACCCTGAAAGAGCAGTTGTTTGGCTCACAAAAAGAGTTGAATGAACTGACCAGCTTCATTAAAACCGAATTTAATGCGGTCATTGATGATCTATCAAAACTCGGTAAAGAATTAAAAGAAGATGTCACCCAGATTTCGACCAAGCATAAGGATCATCTGGCAGATACCCTAAAACGCTCTAAAGACAGTACGATTGAAGTTTTGAAAAAAGTTAAACCCGTCGTTGTAAAAGGAGAAACCGAAGAAAAAGAAACTGATCTAAAAAGTTAAATAAGCAACAAAACAAAAAAAAGAAGCCGAAGGAGAGCATCTATGTTCTCCTTTCGTATTGGACGCAACACTGACTCATAAAACAAAAATAGGGGGTCATGATGCAACATCATCTTATAGCGGCAATATTGCTACTTGCCTTGATCATGGTTTTAAATCTTGAAACCTGGAAAAGCCGTCTAGCCTATCTTGCCATGGTAATACTGAGTTTTAGCTATCTCAGTGTTTTACAGGCCGCAGTTTCCATTATTGCGATTAGGATGATTCTGATTTTTTACGCTGCTGTGACAGCAGTACAGAGAAATACAAGACTACATCACTAATCCACTTACCCTGAACTTCAGGCAAAATAAAAAACGTGAGACCGATGAGCCTCACGTTTTTATATTTTTATCATTTGTGTATTACAGGAGAGTATTTACATCCTAGAACACATGTAACCAGTCACGCTTGTTATGAAAGTCTGCCTGTGGACTGCTGTGCTGCATGGCATAGTATTGATCGCCTTGAGGGGTTTTCAATACAGCAGACAAGCCCAGGAATAGATCAGCCCATTTTAGCTTGTTCAGGGCCATGAAATCGGTTAGATCCAGGCTGACATTGAGTCCATAATGGGTACGCTTGAGCTGGTTCAGGTCGATATCATAAGCCGCTTGTGGCGGCATTTCTTCTGGATAACGGTATTCTTCAAACTGATAGGCTTGCCAGGCCTGAGAAGGAGAGAGATTGATTTCGCGATAAAAATCTTCGTCCTTTACCCCAATAAAAATTTCAAAACACGTCTGTTCCCAGAGGAAGTCCTGACGGGGATGTGCTGCGACCAGTTCTGGCCAAAGCACATACTGGTTTGGATCGCGTAGCCAAAAACCCACATTTAACGTAGATGGGCCTTGCTGTTCAATCGCGCCGACCAGCGAGATGGCCTGAAAACGACGATCGAATGCATTCAGTTCGTAACTAGCCATAGATCCTGAACTTAGTTAGACAAGTGCGCAAAGCGAACAAGGTTAGACAGTTTTTGGTTCTGTTTCGGCGCTTTTTTGTAAAGCAACGCGATTTTACCAATGGTTTGTACGATTTCAGCACCTGTTGCTTCAACAATCTCAGTAATGAGAACAGCACGTGCTTCACGATCTTCAGCCACAACTTTCACTTTAATCAGTTCGTGGTCGTTCAGCGCACGCTCAAGTTCTTCGATCACATTTTCAGTCAGGCCTTTGTCACCAAGCATTACCACCGGGTTTAATGCATGTCCGATTTGACGTAAACGTTTACGTTCCTGAATAGATAAAGACGCCATGAGAGATAACCTGATTTTTAAAACGGCTTAGTATAGCAAAAGCAAAAAACAAACGCTTTATATTCTCAGGAAATAATCGGTGCCATCACATAAAAAATCCAACCAACTGTCTTAGATTTAGATACAGATCAATACTGCAAATCATGTGTTTTTCACGTACAATTAATAATTGGAAGTTTTTTTTATTTAGAGAGTTATGGCAACACGCATTACCAACCAGAAGTTATCCAAAAGTAGTCGTGCGTGGATGAGAGAGCATCTCGATGACTTTTATGTGAAGAAAGCGCAAAAAGAAGGTTATCGGGCACGTGCAGCGTATAAACTTCTTGAGATTCAAGAAAAATACGGCATTATCAAACCAGGTATGACGGTTGTCGATCTGGGCGCAGCGCCAGGAAGCTGGTCGCAAATTGCTGGTAAACTGGTCGGTTCTAAAGGTCTGGTGATCGCATCGGATATCCTGGAAATGGATGCACTGCCAGATGTGACCTTCCTGCAAGGTGACTTTCGTGAGCAGGAAGTGTTCGATAAATTGTTAAATATTTTAGATGGACGTACGGTAGACGTTGTAATTTCCGATATGGCCCCCAATACATCAGGTAATAAGGCTGTAGATCAACCGCGTCAGATCTATCTCTGTGAACTGGCCCTGGACTTTGCCAACAAGGTTTTAGGTCCTAAAGGTCAGTTTATTGTTAAAGTCTTCCAGGGCACTGGCTTTGATGAATTCCGTAAGGAAGTTGTTAATAGTTTTGATGTTCTGAAAACGGTAAAACCTGCTGCATCGCGTGCTCGCTCGAAAGAAGTCTTTCTGGTGGGGCAGGGGCGCAAGAAGGCTTCGAAATAAAGTCTACTTGCCAACACGCTAAAAATTGTGCATTTTGTACGTTTTTAATAATTGTAAGTTGAACAAACTTGGAAATTCAGGTCACCCGCGAGGGCATGATCAAATTAGATTGGAAATGGGAATAAAGCTTTGAGCGATCTTTTTAAGAATGCCGTATTGTGGCTCGTGATACTGGGTGTGCTGGTGCTCATCTTCAGCAACGTCAGTGATCGCAATCAGCCGACAACAATGAACTATTCAGAGTTTGTTGCAGCGGTGAATGACGGCCAGATTAAGCAAGTGACAATAGATGGCGAAAGAATTCGTGGTGAGAAATCAAACGGTTCCGAATTTGAAAGTATTCGTCCGGCAGTTCAGGATCCTGAACTGATGCCAAATCTCATCAAGAACAATGTGGTTGTTGAAGGTACTGCACCACAACGCCAAGGCTTGTTGATGCAGTTGCTGATTGCAAGTTTTCCTGTGCTCTTAATCATTTTGTTATTCATGTTCTTTATGCGCAACATGGGTGGCGGTGCAGGCGGCAAGAACGGCCCGATGAGCTTCGGTAAGTCAAAGGCAAAAATGCTGTCTGAAGACCAGATTAAAGTCACCTTTACTGATGTTGCAGGTTGTGATGAAGCAAAACAGGAGGTCGTGGAAATCGTTGACTTCCTGAAAGATCCTGCGAAATTCAAACGTTTGGGTGCAACTATTCCTAAGGGCGTCCTGATGGTGGGTCCTCCGGGTACGGGTAAAACCCTGCTTGCAAAAGCGATTGCAGGTGAAGCAAAAGTTCCATTCTTCAGTATTTCCGGTTCTGACTTCGTAGAAATGTTCGTGGGTGTCGGTGCATCTCGTGTACGTGACATGTTCGAACAGGCGAAGCGCCATGCACCATGTATCATCTTCATCGATGAGATTGATGCTGTCGGTCGTCACCGTGGTTCAGGTACAGGCGGTGGTCACGATGAACGTGAACAGACCCTTAACCAGATGCTGGTTGAAATGGATGGTTTCGAAGGCAATGAAGGGATTATCGTCATCGCGGCAACTAACCGTGCCGATGTACTGGATAAAGCCTTACTTCGTCCCGGTCGTTTTGACCGTCAAGTGATGGTTGGCTTGCCAGACATTAAAGGTCGTGAACAAATCCTGAATGTTCACTTGAAGAAACTGCCGTCTACAACGGGTGTGGATGTGAAAGTCTTGGCTCGTGGTACTCCTGGTTTCTCTGGTGCGCAGTTGGCAAACCTTGTAAACGAAGCAGCATTATTCGCGGCACGTCGTAACAAGAATACTGTCGACATGCATGACTTTGAAGATGCTAAAGACAAGCTGTATATGGGTCCTGAACGTAAATCGATGGTACTTCGTGAAGAAGAGCGTCGTGCTACGGCTTACCATGAAGCAGGACATGCAATTGTTGCGGAAATGCTGCCAGGTACTGACCCTGTGCATAAAGTAACGATCATGCCGCGTGGTTGGGCATTAGGTGTAACCTGGCAGTTGCCTGAGTTTGACCAGACCAGCCATTACAAAGATAAAATGCTGAATGATATTTCGATCTTGTTCGGTGGTCGTATTGCAGAAGAAGTCTTTATTAACCAGATGTCGACTGGTGCCTCAAATGACTTTGAACGTGCAACCAAAGTTGCGCGTGCGATGGTGACCAAATACGGTATGTCTGACAAGTTAGGCGTAATGGTCTATGAAGATGACTCGCAACAGTCATTTATGGGCAACATTGGCAGTCGTACGATTTCTGAAGCGACTCAACAGCAGGTTGATGCTGAAGTACGCCGTATCATCGATGAGCAATATAAAGTGGCTCGTGATATTCTGGAAAATAACAAAGATATCGCGCATGCCATGGTGAAAGCGTTGATGGAATGGGAAACAATTGATCGCGAGCAAATCCGAGACATTATGGAAGGTCGTGAGCCTAAGCCACCTAAGGTCTATGTTTCAGATAATCCTGTAATTGATGTAACACCGAAGGATGGGCCGTTGACTCCTCCGCCATTACCAGCTAATTAAGCAGAAAATAAAAAAACCACCTTCGGGTGGTTTTTTTATGGCAATGATTTGGATTGTTTTGGCGTGATGCTATATTCAGCTATAAAAAACCAATGAGCAAAAATAAAAATGACAATACCTGTTTTGGAATCCCGTATTTATCAGTTACGTTTAGAAGCGCTGACTTGGAAGCATTTTACAGATTTAGAAGCAGCTTGTGCTGAAGGAGATTTGGGCGAAGTGCTTTATAATTCTGTACCTTACTTAAGCGAATTAAAACAATATGTACAGCAAGCTTTGGTTCAACAAGCTCAGGGTACAAGGATGGCTTTTGCTGTGATTGATTTAACATCGGGTCGAGCGATTGGAACCACCAGTTATCATGATATCAAGCCTGAAATTCCACGTGTGGATATTGGTTATACCTGGTATGCACAGCGTTATCAGCGTACCTATGTGAATCGGGTCTGTAAATATCTTCTTTTAAGTCATGCTTTTGAAGAGCTTAATGCTCGGGTAGTAGGCTTTCGTACGGATCATCTGAATCTAAAAAGTCAAAAAGCCATTGAAGCTCTAGGAGCTAAACGGGATGGCATCATTCGATGTCATATGTTGCGTAAAGATGGTCAGACAGTGCGGGATAGCTATATCTATAGTATTTTAAGAAGTGAATGGGTAGAGGTAAAATCACAGTTACAATCTAAGCTTATGCAATACTCAAATAAACCGCAGTTTGAAATTTAATTCTGGCTTGTTTCAGCTTTGCTTTATATCGCTATCCATACGACAATACGCCAGTTATTGGATTTAGGATGAAAACATGCAGCTGATGCCGTTATTACCACGCGTATGGACATTTGAACACTTAACACTGGATCTGTCCCAGCCGCATGTGATGGGAATTCTGAATGTTACACCGGATTCATTTAGTGATGGGGGCAAACATAATTCTCAAGATGCTGCAGTAGCGCGTGCATTAGAAATGATGGCAGAAGGTGCAACAGTTATTGATGTGGGTGGCGAGTCGACCCGTCCGGGTGCATCGGTGGTTGAAGTAAAAGAAGAAATTCGCCGTGTAGTGCCTGTGGTTGAAGAACTGGCCAAGCACAATGTCGTGATTTCAATTGATACTTCCCAGCCAGAAGTGATTAAGGCTGCAGTGAAAGCTGGAGCACATATCTGGAATGATGTTCGTGCACTGACACGACCGAATGCCTTGCTAACTGCTGCTGAGTTGGATATTCCGGTCATTATTATGCATATGCGTGGTGAACCTACTACGATGAATAATCTGGATCAGTATCAAGATGTCACGCTTGATGTCATTGCGGAATTAAAACAGCGCGTGCAGGATGCTTTAGATGCCGGGGTGAAAGCTGAGCACATTATGATTGATCCCGGTTTTGGATTTGCCAAAAATGCTGAACAGAACCTGAAACTACTGAATGAATTGTACAAACTAACTCAACTTGGTTATCCAATATTGTCGGCGTTGTCACGTAAACGCTTTATTGGACAGGTGCTGGATGGAGCAGAAGCCGTAGAACGCGCAGTGGGGTCAGTAGCAGCACACTTGCTAAGTATTCAACAAGGTGCCTGCATGGTACGTGTACATGATGTTAAAGCGACAGCAGATGCGATTAAGGTCTGGAAGGCAATGCAAGCCGCGGTTTAATTGTTGGCTAGATTGCATGTTAGGCGGCGTGCTGTTTGGCTTTTAAGCGGCAATATGGTATATAGGGCACGCTTAATTTTTAGTTATAGTTTTAGAGTGCCTGTAATGTTTGCAGATTTACTTCTCCCAATGTTCGATGATGAATATTATCCCGATATTCTGGTTGCTGAAGTAAAGCAGCACATCGAACGTTTTGCCAAAAAAGTGACAAAATCTGGTTTATCTGAATATGAGATTTATCAGTTTGCCAATGCGACTGTGGCAGAAATCAATGAAATGAAGCCGCAGTTCGAAGACCTGGATTCCTCTTTAGATGATACCGCAGCAGATTATATTGCTGAAGCCATGATGATGGTGGTGCAGGAACAGGGATACTTCGAAGTTGAAATGGAAGAACTGGTCGCTACCCGCGAATGGTAAAAAAAAGCCCTGTTTTCACAGGGCTTTTTTTAATGATCTAAAAATGCTTCTTTAAAATTTTTATAATAAATTTCATCCAGCAGTTTC
>NZ_DEZM01000212.1:11573-11986 GCF_002364825.1 Acinetobacter sp. UBA3132
TGCAGCGTTGATGTAATTCCAGATAATATTTTTTTAAATCCTTTTGCAGTGGCACAGGTTCCGGCTCTTTGCTTTGCGACTGTTGATAAGACCAGTAAGCCAATTGACGGATGTGCTGCAAACGTACCAGCAGGGTGCTGCGGGTAGAACTTCTAAAGCCGGGCTCAATTAACACCGCTACAAAACTGCTGAAGGCAAGTAGACCCAGGCAAGGTAAAGCAATGAACGCTGAATGAAAATACTGGTAATTGATCAGTGACAGAACAACAATCAGGGTTTGAATATATAAACAGGATTGCAGGCGCTTTGCGTAGCGTACAGAACTGTACTTGGCCTGAAACTGGGCACGCCAGATATAAGGATAGAGCATACTAATAAGTACGATCGTACCCGCACTAATGGCCTGATTCTTT
>NZ_DEZM01000199.1:0-3581 GCF_002364825.1 Acinetobacter sp. UBA3132
CGCTCTTCCGATCTTTTCAAGAAAACTCATTCTTCATAAGGTTTATTTAAAAAATAATAATTTAAATAAGAATAAAGATTTTTATATGAAAGATTTAAAAGGTGATGCCATGCTGATTAGACTGAGGTGAACACGGTATTGTAAAACACATGTAAGGATTTGCTGTCCGATGTTTAAGGAACGTTTGCTCAGGATTTAAATCCACTATGATGACGCTTCACTCACCATAAAAAGAGAGTTACATCATGGCGATTGCAAAAGTTGTTGAAGTTAATTCGAGTAGCAATAAGAGCTTTGAGGATGCGATTCAGACTGGCATTGCTAAGGTCACCGAAACCGTCAAGAATGTTCAGGGTGCCTGGATTAATGAACAAAAAGTTGTCATCAAAGACAATAAAATTACTGAATATCGGGTCAATCTTAAAATCAGTTTTCTGGTTGAATAAATACAGAACAAAAAAATCCCCATTTGAAATGGGGATTTTTTTTATGTGTCTTATCTTATTCAGATTTAGGCAGATCACATTGATCATCAGTACATTGTTCTGCAGCAGCCTGCGGTGGCTCTAGCGCTTTTTCTAAAACCTGTACAAATACTTCCTTGGGTTGGGCACCCGCCAAGGCAATACGCTGGTCAAATACAAAGAACGGAACACCTGTAACTTTCAACTGGTCGCGTGCAATTTCCTGATCGAATTTAACGAAATCTGCATATTCTTCTGAATTCAGCACGTCATCAACTTCAACAGGATTCAGGCCTATACGGGCTGCTACATCTTCTAAGGTTTCACGCTCTCCAATGGCTAGACCTTGGGTCATATAACTATAGAAAAAAGCTTCTTCAGCTTCGTTACCTAAACCTTTGCTCTGGGCAAGATGGATAATACGGTGAGCATTAAAGGTATTGCCTGAGTTGGCGCCTTCCCAGTTAAACTCGATACCTTCTGCCTTGGCCATCTCGGCAATATTACGTTGCATTTCTTCGACTTCTGCCACAGTACGGCCGTATTTCTGCGCAAGTCGTTCAGAATTAGAAATTTCCTGACGTACAGGTGCTTCAGGATCAAGCTGGAAGCTATGCCAGTGAACTTCAAGTTCTACACCTGCCTGTTCTGCAGCAGCTTCTAAACGTTTTTTACCGATATAACAAAAAGGGCAGACCACATCCGACCAGATATCTACGCGCATGAAATTTCCTAAATATTTCTATTAGGAGAAGTATGAGGGCATATAGCCAGAATTTAAAGGTTGAATAGGTCGAAAGAACTAGGGAGAAGATTAAAGAATTTTAAATTTTAGACATTCTTTATTACTTAACTTGTCTTTGGTTATTCGTCTGAATATTCACGTTTTTTGTGAAATAGTTCAATGAATAGCATAGATCTGTTGGGGATATTTCATAAAATAATGATAAGTGTTTGATCTTATTGTGAATTAAAATGCTATTTTGATATTGCTGAAATTTAGGAGGCAGTGCTATGAATAGGGTCTGTAGCTATACATGCGCTATGTTAATGGCAGGGATTCAGCTTCCAGCAATTGCAAGTTTTTTTGATTCATCTGATTTTGAACATTTGGATGATGATTTACTTGCGCTGGTGTCAGGACAGGATCGTTCATTTCAAACAAAAACAGATTTATATCGGGCTGATACATTGCAAAGAATGACGCCGCAGGGTTTCCCAGTAGCTGCACAGAGTAATCAGGAGAGTTTGAGTTTATTTAATAGTGTATTTCAGTTTAATGAAAAAGGGCAGTTAACCTTACAGATCAATCAGGATGTAGTATCGATTGGTGTGATTGAATGTTCTTTAAGTATTCACGGTCTCTCAGAAGTCGGAAAAACCCTTGGTGATCAAATCAAGTTTAATTAAGTTTTGCCGATAAAAAAACGCCCCGAAGGGCGTTTTTTTATCAACTCAATTATGCAGATTTAGCTTCTTTTACAGAGGCTAACATCGAACCAGTTTCTTCAAAGTTTGCATGCCAGCTCAACGCTTCATTTAGAAGGTGAGGTGTCTGACCACCACGTACACATGCACGATCAAAGTAGTCATTTAATGCATCTTTGTACATTGGATGTACACAGTTGTCGATGATGGCACGAGCACGCTCACGTGGCGCTAAACCACGAAGATCTGCCAGACCCTGTTCAGTTACAAGCACATCTACATCATGGCCAGTATGGTCAACATGAGATGCCATTGGAACAACAGATGAGATGTCACCGCCTTTGGCAATTGACTTGGTTACGAAGATCGCAATGTGTGCATTACGCGCGAAGTCACCTGAACCGCCGATACCGTTCATCATTTTGCTACCACATACGTGAGTAGAGTTCACGTTACCGTAGATATCAAACTCAAGTGCAGTGTTAATACCGATAATACCTAAACGACGTACCAGTTCAGGATGGTTAGAAATTTCTTGCGGACGTAATACAAGTTTATCTTTGTATTGCTCAAGATTGTTAAATACTTTCTCGCCGTATTTTGCAGAAAGGGTAATTGATGAGCCTGAAGCAAATTTCATTTTACCCGCATCGATCAATTCGAAAGTACAGTCTTGCAGTACTTCTGAGTACATGATCAGGTCTTCAAAATTAGACTCTTTCAGACCAGTCAATACGGCATTTGCAATTGAACCGATACCGGCCTGAAGTGGGCCTAAGTTTTTCGGTAAACGTTCTGCTGCTACTTCTTTTTCGAAGAAAGCAATCAGGTGATTTGCGATAGATTGAGTCTCATCATCCGGAGCTGTTACTGTAGATGGAGAATCATGGTATTCACTATTAATTACGATACCAACAATTTTCGCCGGATCGATATTGATTGCATGTGTACCGATACGCTCATCTACTTTAGTCAATGGAATCGCTTGACGTGTTGGACGATAAGTCGGGATATAGATATCGTGTAAGCCTTCAAATGCTGGGCTTAAGTTTGTATTGATTTCTACAATCACTTTTTCTGCAAAAATTGCAAAGCTTGCAGAGTTACCAACTGAAGTTGTAGGAATAATGCCGCCGTCTTCAGTAATCGCAACCGCTTCAATCACTGCTACATCTGGTTTTTTCAGCTGCTGGTTACGCATCTGTTCAACAGTTTCAGACAAATGCTGATCGATGAACATCACTTCACCCTTGTTGATTGCTTTACGCAGGGTGTTGTCCACCTGGAATGGCAAACGACGTGCCAATACACCAGCTTCTGTTAATTGCTTGTCCAGGTCATTCCCTAGAGAAGCACCAGTGATGAGGGTGATCTTTAATGGGTTCGCTTTTGCCTGCTGTACCAGAGCCAGTGGAACCGCTTTTGCTTCACCTGCACGAGTGAAGCCACTCATACCTACAGTCATGCCATCTTCGATGAACTGAGCTGCCTGTTCTGCACTCATTACCTTATTGTGTAGGGATGCTAAACGGATACGGTCTAAAGACATTTGAACTCTCTTAAATTCCTGAATACTGATACGGATTGTACCGATCAAAAAAAGTATTTTGCATAGGTGTTAGGCTAAGGTCTAATTTTTTAGCCAAATAGTGGTATAAAAATAAATGATGATTTTTAACATATTGAATA
>NZ_DEZM01000203.1:0-1081 GCF_002364825.1 Acinetobacter sp. UBA3132
TTCCAAATGCGAAACTTGTTTACAACAACTCTCCATCGTTCAACTGGACTTTAAACTTCCGTCAACAAGCGTACGACCGTTGGGTTGCTGAAGGTAAAGACGTATCTGCATACGACCGCGCTAAACTAATGAGTGCTGAGTACGACAACACTGAATTGGCTGCTGAAGCTGACGAGAAAGTTCGTACATTCCAGGCAGATGCTTCTCGTGAAGCAGGTGTATTCCACCACTTGATCACTCTACCGACTTACCACACAGCTGCGCTTTCTACTCACGAGCTTGCTCAAGGTTACTTCGGTTCTGAAGGTATGTTGGCTTATGTTGCTGGCGTACAACGTAAAGAAATCCGTGGCGGTATCGCTTGTGTGAAACACCAAGCAATGGCGGGTTCTGACATCGGTGACGACCACAAAGAAATCTTCGCTGGTGACAACGCGCTTAAAGCGGGTGACGATGCGAAAAACACAATGAACCAATTCTCTGCATAAGCACTGAACTGATTCAAAGAAGACCCTGCGCAAGCAGGGTTTTTTTATTGGAACAATAAAAAAATAATGACATAAATAACTGTAACAGCAGCCTGAAGGCAGTATCTTCATAATTGCTTCATGATTTAATTTTATACATGTTTTTCTGTGATCAAGCCTTGCAATCTCAATGCCACTGCTTGAATATCCATATAGCTGATTCAGTTGTCCAACTCATCCTAAAATTCATCAAATTCAAAGTGATTCAGACCTATGCTGTCTAAGTTTTTTATTCATCGACCTATTTTTGCAGGCGTGCTGGCCATCGTCGTGATGGCGATCGGATTATTTGCGGTCATGAATTTACCTGTGGAACGTTATCCAGATATTGCGCCACCGCGAGTGACAGTATCGGCAACCTATTCCGGCGCATCTGCGGAAACGGTGGAGGAGAGCGTGACCCAAGTACTGGAACAGCAGATTAAAGGCATTGATCACTTACTGTATTTCAGTTCTAGCAGCGATTCCTCCGGGCGTAGCCGGATCAATATCAGCTTTGAAAACGGGACTGATCCAGACACGGCTCAGGTACAGGTACAAAATGCGATTAATGG
>NZ_DEZM01000203.1:1317-1536 GCF_002364825.1 Acinetobacter sp. UBA3132
GGTACAAAATGCGATTAATGGGGTGCTGAACCGCCTGCCTGAAGATGTACAAAGGCAGGGTGTGAATGTGTTCAAGTCGCTGGGCGATACGCATATGGTGATCAGCCTGTATGACGAATCCGGGCGCAGTGACAATATTGCCTTGTCGGACTACCTGATGACACATCTGGAACAGGACATTTCCCGGATTGAAGGCATTGGTGAGGTGGATGTTTTTGG
>NZ_DEZM01000203.1:1656-2365 GCF_002364825.1 Acinetobacter sp. UBA3132
TGGTGAGGTGGATGTTTTTGGCTCGCAATATGCCATGCGGATCTGGCTGAATCCACTCAAGCTGAAACAGTATAACCTGATGCCTAGCGATGTGCGTGCTGCGATTGAATCACAGAATACCCAGGTCGCAGCCGGTGCTGTGGGCGATCTGCCTACGGTCGAGGATCAGTATCTGAATGCCAAGGTAACTTCGGGCACGCGACTCAGAACTGTAGAAGAATTTGAAAATATTATTGTAAAGTCTGCCCGGGATGGCAGCTTTATCTATTTAAAAGATGTGGCACGTGTTGAACTCGGTGCTGAAAATTATCAATCCTATAGTACCAATAATGGTTATGCATCCGCAGGTCTGGCGATCTCGCTGGCTTCCGGTGCCAATGCCATCGCGACCTCAGAACGAATCAAGGCGGAAATTGCCCGTCTGTCTAATCAGTTGCCGGAAGGCTATAAGATTGCCTATCCACGGGATAACACGCCATTCGTTCAGGAATCCATTAAGGAAGTCCTTAAAACACTGGTTGAAGCCATCATCCTGGTGATTGTGGTGATGTTTATCTTCCTGCAAAACTGGCGCGCTACCCTGATTCCAGCAGTCACTGTACCAGTGGTTTTACTCGGTACTATGGCAATCCTGTATGCCCTTGGATTCAGTATCAATACCCTGACTTTATTTGCCCTGGTTCTGGCAATCGGCCTGCTGGTGGATGAT
>NZ_DEZM01000203.1:2505-4107 GCF_002364825.1 Acinetobacter sp. UBA3132
GCTGGTGGATGATGCCATTGTTGTGGTGGAAAACGTTGAACGTCTGATGCATGAGAAGCAGTTGACCGCCAAGGAAGCAGCACTGGAATCCATGCAGGAAATCAGTGGGGCTCTGGTCGGTATTACTTTGGTATTGACGGCAGTATTTATTCCCATGGCGTTCTTTGGTGGTTCTACCGGGGTTATTTATCGTCAGTTTTCCATTACGCTGGTTGCTGCCATGTCATTGTCACTGATGGTGGCCCTGATTCTGACACCAGCCCTGTGTGCGCTGATTCTCAAACCAAATCCGAATCCGGCACGTTGGGCGCAATGGTTTAACCATAAACTGGAAAGTGTTAAGCAGCGTTATCTGAAACTTTCTAATGTCACCCTACAACATAAGACCATCTGTTTAATTTTATTTGCCGGTTTGGTTGCTGTATTTGGTCTGTTCTATAAGGCTTTGCCAACCAGCTTCCTGCCAAGTGAAGATCAGGGAACGCTTAGCATTCAGGTGCGCCTGCAAGAAGGTGCGCCGCTAAAGAATACGGTGGCCACCGGAGAAAAGATTCGTGAATATTTCCTGGAACAGGAAAAAGACAATATCAATCTGGTGATGATGCGTTATGGCCGTAACTTCTCGGGTACCGGTCAGAACCTGGCAACCGGTTTTGTGGCACTGAAACACTGGGATGATCGTCCTGGCGAGGAAAATACTGCGCAAGCTATTCGTGAACGTGCCTTAAAACATTTCCGTGGTTTTAAGGATGCACAGGTCAATATCAATATGCCAGCTTCAGTCAGCGGTCTGGGACAAACCGATGGACTGGAATTCTGGATCCGGGATATAGAGGGAAATGGCCGTCAATATCTGGAACAGCAATTTAAAGAACTGGAAGAAAAAACCAAACAATATTCAACGTTTGAAAATCTGGGTAAGCGCTCCAATCCGGAGAAGGCTGAATTAAAGGTTAATATTGACCAGAAACAGGCCATGGCCAATGGTCTGACCCAATCCGCAATCAACAGTACACTTTCTGCTGCCTGGGGGGGTAACTATGTCAATGACTTCATCGACCGAGGCCGGATTAAACGGGTAATGATGCAGGGTGATGCAGAATTCCGTTCCAAACCTGAAGATCTGGCGATGTGGCATGTGCGCAATGACCAGAATCAGATGGTACCGTTCAGTAATTTTGCGACGGTAGACTGGAGCGGTGGTCCGGAAGTGGTAAATCGTTTTATGGGTTATACCGCTTTGCAGATGGAAGCGGATGTCACCAAAGATACCAGTACCGGTGAAGCAATGCGGGATGTAGAAGCATTAGTGGCCGATCAAAAAGGTATTGATGTGACCTGGAGTGGATTGTCTTTCGAAGAAAAACAATCCAGCAATCAGGCCATCTGGCTGTATGCGATTTCGATTGGCTTTATCTTCCTGTGTCTGGCTGCACTCTATGAAAGCTGGAGTATTCCAACTGCGGTAATGTCAGCAATTCCGCTGGGTATTGGTGGGAATATCATTTTCAGTTATTTCGCAGGCTTTCCAAATGATATCTATTTCCAGATAGCCTTACTGACCACGATTGGTTTGTCCTGTAAGAACGCCATTCTGATTGT
>NZ_DEZM01000203.1:4219-5996 GCF_002364825.1 Acinetobacter sp. UBA3132
TAAGAACGCCATTCTGATTGTGGAATTTGCTGCCTTGGCAGAGCAGCATGGCAAATCCGTTGTCGCGGCAGCGCTGGAAGGTGCAAGCTTGCGTCTACGTCCAATTTTAATGACGTCGTTGGCCTTTGGTGCCGGGATTCTGCCACTGGTTTTTGCCTTTGGTGCCGGGGCGGTCAGCCGTCAGGAAATCGGAGTCAGTGTTCTGGGTGGGGTAATCTTTGGAACTGTGTTGGTGCTGATCTTTATTCCATTTATGTATGTGATGATCCGTAGCCTGTTTCAGAAGAAAAAGCAGGCACTGAATTAAGATCATCTACCTTCAGCTATAAAGATCAATGAAGTAACACCATGCTTCACTCAGCTGAGGCATAGTGAATGAAACTAGAATATAAAAATATATGATAACAAGAGGGCAGCAGCGCGCAGATGGATCAGCAAGTTGAACAGGTACGGGAATTATTAAAATTGCATCAGACAGGTGCAGGCCAGCAGCTGGCACAATTGAATATCGCCGATCAGGCAAGGCTATTAGCCGAGCTGAAACCAGCTGAACGGCAGCATCACTTTGAGCAGCTGCAACGCCCGGTAGAAGTCTTTGAATACTTGCCTCTGCATCAGCAGCTTCAGCTTACGGCATCATTATCTCTCGAAGAACTGGTGACCTTACTGGATGCAATGCATTCGGATGACTTTATTGACCTGTATAAACAGCTGCCTCTTTCGGTACAGCAGCAATTGCTGGGCAAGCTTTCAGCACAGTCATGTCAGGTACTAAAAGTACTCCATGCCTATCCGGAGGAAACTGCCGGTGCATTGATGAGTTCGGATTATTTGACGCTGCCTCCTGAACTCAGCATGAACGAGGCAATTGAAACGCTACGTGATATTGCTGGAAATCATGACACGCTGTATCTGATCTATATTGTAGATGCACAGCAACATCTGCTGGGGGTAATTTCATTACGTCAGATTATTCAGGCACTGCCTACCGCGACTATTGCCGAGGTTATGACGAAAGAAGTGATTTATGGCACGGTGGATGAAGATCAGGAAAAGATTGCACGCACGCTGGCCTATTACGACTTTATTGCCTTGCCGATTGTTGATACGTCCAAAAAACTGGTCGGGATTGTGACTTATGACGATGCCATGGATATTGCCGAGGCCGAGAGCACGGAGGATTTCCAAAAAGCAGGTGCGGTATCACCGCTAGATCAACACAGTATCAAAACTGTGCCAATTTTATCGCTGTATAAAAAACGAGTATTTTGGCTGGTACTGCTGGTGTTTGGCAGTTTGCTATCCAGTTTTGGTATTGCCAAATATGAGGACATCATTGCGGAACATATCGTATTGGTATTTTTCCTGCCACTGCTGGTGGGAAGTGGCGGGAATGCAGGTTCTCAGTCTGCTACATTGATGGTCCGGGCATTGGCAACTGGCGATGTACAGTTTACAGACTGGTTCCGTCTGGTTGGACGGGAGTCTCTGGTCGCGCTGTGTCTTGGTCTAACTATGGCCTGTACTGTTTCGATTCTGGGTTATATCCGGGGCGATCTGATGGTTGCTGTAGTACTTGCCATCAGTATGACTGGGATTGTTTTGCTTGGTTGTCTGATCGGCATGAGTCTGCCATTTATCTTGAATAGGCTGAAACTCGATCCTGCCAGTGCTTCAGCGCCCCTGGTGACATCGATCTGCGATGCCAGTGGGGTGGTGGTGTATTTGTTCGTGGCATCCAGACTTTTGTTTTAAGTTAGGGCGTGTCCTCATTTGA
>NZ_DEZM01000041.1:0-9870 GCF_002364825.1 Acinetobacter sp. UBA3132
CATTGTGCATCTGAATTTGTGAGTAATGGTCGTTGAACTTGACTTTCGAACTGTCGTGTTCCTAATTTAGTATTTTTTAATGTAATGGCAGGTTGTGTCATGCCTGTAGAGTCAGTAAAAGATTGTGGTTCTAGGTAACTTAAATCTGAAGTGACTTGCTGAGGGGGGGTGAAAGTTTTATTGACCACACCCGCGGTCACGGTCACTGCAACCACAGTGACCGTCGCTGCCATGGAAGCATAAAATTTATTGAGAGCTTCATTGCTTATATCCGAATTATTATGATGATGCATTCCTCGATCAATGAACCATGCATTTTTATCTATGTTCATAGTTTTTATTAAGTTTGATTTGACGAAATGATTTCCTTCTCTCTGTTTTTCCTTTTAGATCACTTCTTAACACTGCATTTATAAACTGACAATGCTCCTTGTCTGTTATAAAAATTCTTATACAAAACTATGCTTATTCATATCTTGATAGATTTTAGAAATTTCTGATTGAGAAAAAATTTTATAGAAATGTGATTTTCAAGACATTTTTACAAGATATTGCAACGTTACAGTAGATAGGTGAAATGTATTATTCATTATAGGAATAAGCAGATCACAGATCTTGACATGTTATAAAAATAATCAATGCATCAAGAGACTGTAATTTATTACACCCTAACAATGAAAACTACAAATGCTGTTCTAGATTCTATTTATCCCGAGATAGCGAAAAAGCTGGATCGGAGAGCTAAATATAATTCCTTACCCTGTATTTTATTTTTAGACATTGACGGTACACTTTCAGAATTTCATCCAGATCCTGAACAGAGTTTTATCCCCTCTTCTACCCTAAATAATATTGCACAAATCCAGCAATTTTTACCTTTATATCTGGTTACTGGACGTTCTATCGAGCAAGCACAACGACTGATTCAGCCTTATCGCTGGAATATTATCGGATCACATGGCGTAGAGCTGCTACAGCAAGACGGTATAGGTCGAAAACTTTTTTATATCAATCACAAAGAACTTGAACAACTCAAATCTAGTGTACTTGAGCAGCAGCATAAATGGCAGCCGATCCGGGTAGAAACTAAAACCCATTCAGTTGCCCTGCATTTCCGTGAACATCCTGAATATGCAGATCAGGCAAAAGCCATTATTGATAATTATCTTAAACAATTATCAAGTTTTGAATTAAAAAGCGGCAAATGTGTCTATGAACTGGTCCCCCACGGCTGCAATAAAGGTGCGGCAATCCAGCATATTTTAGAGGATCTTGAAGCTGAGCAGTTTTACCCCATTTTCATTGGGGACGATTTAACGGATGAAGCTGGTTTTCACATCATTAATGACTATGGAGGTATGTCAATCAAAGTTGGCCCAGGAGAAAGCGCAGCCAAAGCTCGTTTAGACGACGTGGCAGATGTCGGTTTTTTCTTACATGAATTTTTAACATCACTAAAAGCGTTAAAACAAGAAATGAAAGGAGAAAAAACGTGTCCCGACTCATTGTATTATCCAACCGTGTAACATTACCGAACCCGAATGCCACTCAGGCAGGTGGTCTTGCGGTTGCTCTGGAAGATGCCCTAAATGGTATAGGTGGCATTTGGATGGGATGGAATGGCAAAAAGACGGCATATAGGCAGAATTCCTTTGACGTCCTGAAAGATCAGCAGATTGAATATCATACCTGTAGTTTCTCTGAAGCTGAATATCAGGGTTTTTACTGCGGTTTTGCGAATGGTGCACTATGGCCGCTAATGCATGACCAGAATCAATATATTGATTACTCAGATCAGGATTACCGGATCTATCAGGATGTCAATTTTAAGTTTGCCCGCCAGTTGCAGAAAATTATCGAACCGGGTGACATGATCTGGGTGCATGACTATCATTTCTTAAGTGTTGCACATTACTGCCGTCAGCTGGGCATGCGCAATCGTATCGGTTTCTTCCTGCATATTCCATTTCCAGAGACACAAAAGTGGAAAGATCTAGCCTGCAGCCAGCATCTTGCAGCGCATCTGGCACAGTACGACCTGCTTGGCATGCAAACGCAGCAGGATCAGAGAAACTGTTATGATTTCCTGAAAACTACCTTGTCTCTAACTGCACATACCAACAATATTCTGCGTAATGGACAGCGTCAGGTAGAAGTAAAAGCTTATCCGATCAGTGTGCATCCTACTGCAATCCAGCGTCGTGCGGGACAACTCACTGATACTGAACTGCCATTTGATTTCAGTTCATCACCTGATGTTAAACATATCATTTCAGTAGACCGAATTGACTATAGCAAGGGCTTATTACAGAAGGTGGATGCGCTGCGTCAATGTTTCCAGGAAACTCCTGAAATGTTGTCGAAGATACGCCAGTTTCAGATTGCCTGTCCTTGCAGACTGGAAGTTCCGACCTATGCCAATCTGTATCGGGATTTAAAACGAGGTGTCGATCAGCTGAATCAGGATTTCTCTCATACAGATCAACCGGTCTTTGACTGTCATTATGATACTTTAGGCCATCATGCCTTGATGCGTTTATATCGCAAGTCGGAAATCTGCTGGGTCAATTCGGTACGTGATGGCATGAATCTGGTAGCGAAGGAATATATTGCTGCTCAAGATCCAGAAAATCCGGGCATTTTGATTCTGTCCAAATATGCGGGTGCTGCTGAGCAGATGCGTGAAGCTTTACTGGTCGATCCTTATGATAATAACAGCATGATCAAAGCCTTAAAGTTGGCAGTGAAAATGCCGAAGTCTGAACGTATTGCACGATATCAGGCGCTATTTCAAGGCCTGATGGACTATGACATAGTGCATTGGCGTGATTGTTTCTTAAAAGATCTTAAACACGTAAGTAGCCAGTATATTTACCAGCCACTTAGTAAGTCACCCTCTCACGATCTTTATTTACAGCATTAAATTGCTTTGATTTAAACAAAAAACACCAGCTTTATGCTGGTGTTTGTGTTTTTTCTGCTTCTGCCGCAGTTGCTGGAGCAGAAGTCAGCTGGTTCAGTACAGTAATACTGATCAGGCCAACTGCAATGATAAAGAATACCTGGCTTAGACCTATGATCTCGCTTCCGAATCCCACCAATGCTGGCCCAAGCAAAGAACCGGTATAAGCAAATACAGAAACATAAGATAAAGCAATATGTTTTGGTAATTCAGTTTGACGTCCTGCACGTGAGAACATCAACGGAACGATATTGGCGCTACCCAGACCCAGGATCGCATAGCCAATCAAAGCCACATACCACACTGGTGCAAATACCACAGTCAGAAGACCCAAACCTGCCAAAGTGGCACTGTACAGAATCGTGTTCTTTTCACCAAAGAAGCGAATAATCAAATGGCCACTTAAACGTCCTGCAACCATTAAAGCAGCAAAGCAACTGTAAGCTAGACCAGCTTGAGATGCTTGAACTTTAAATTGAGTATTCAGGTAAATTCCACTCCAGTCCATCGCTGCGCCTTCAGACAGAAAAGCGATAAAACAGATCAATCCCATGCAAAGAATTGCAAATGTTGGACGTGGTTTATGGGAAACCTTCTGAGTGTTATCTTCAGATTCTGTTGCTTCAGCTGCAGCTTCTGCTTTTAGACAGAATGGCACAGCAAATACCATGATCAGTAAAATGCTCATACTGATTACCAGTACACTCAAAGGCAGTGCAAGACCAAATGCCAGCATACTGGTCATACCCAACACACCTGCCAAACCACCCAGGCTACATACGCCATGGAACAGTGACATCATGCTTTTACGTTGTTGACTTTCCAATTTAATTGCCTGAAGGTTAACCGATACGCCGAGTGCGCCAGCGCTAGCACCGAAGCAGAATAAAGCGGCTGCCAATAGCAATTTAGTCGGGCTAAATGCCAATGCAGGCAGAATCAAAATAAATGCAGCCAGTACCGTAGCAATAACGGAACGACAGCCGTAACGATGTGCCATACGACCTGCCAATGGCATGGCAATCATTGAACCTACGCCAGCGGCAAGCAATAGCACACCGAAATCCGAATGGCTCAAATTCAGACGCTGCTGCACCAGTGGAATCAACGGTGCCCAGGCAGCGGTACTAAAACCCAGAGCGAAAAAACATAGTGCAGTGGCAATACGTTGCCAATGACTACGTGGAAGCGCACGAAGAGAAGCAGGTAATAACGGAGCGTACATAGTAAGAACCAGTAAAAATTTCGGTGCGGTATCCCAAACCGTTGATCCATAGAAAAACCCCATGAACTTATACTTGAAATGTATTAGTTCACAGGGCTTAATTTGGATGAATTATAAGCAGTTTTATTTTAAATGGAATAGGTTTTAATCAAAAAAATCGGCTAAATTGTTAAGCCTATGATTCATTAAAAAATATATTTTCAAAAATTTTCAAATAATTTTTCTCAGGCATTTTGTATTGGATTTGTTATCCTGATTTCGTCGTTCAATGCTCCATAAAAATTGTGAAAATCCTTCACGGACACGTGAAATCAGGCGACTGCTGGTTACCACTCTCAACTGGTTAGACCAGGTAATATGCATTCCCATTTTTTCTGCGCGTTTAACCAGATCTACATCTTCATGACATGGCATAGGTTTGAAGCCGCCAAGAACCTTATAACTCGATGCTTTAAAACAAAGGTTGGCACCATGAATATGCCGATGCCCCATATGATCCTGATAATGGTGCAAATATTTTTTTTGGGTAGCTAAACTTAAGTGATCCCATTGCGCAATTTCAACGACTCCGCAAATCACATGTGTAGGCTGATGCAGCAGCATGGTCTTAAACCAGTCTGGATTTACTCTGGAATCTGCATCCGTACAGCAAATCCAGTCATAGCCTTGTTGGATCAAATGCTGTATACCGAGATCACGGGTTTTTCCTACACAACGATAATTACAACTTATAGCTAAAACATTATAAGTGTTTAACTTTTCTGCTGTAGCATCAGTACAGCTATCCATCACGACAAGAATTTGAATTTGTATGCCATGACTTTGAGGCATGTCCTGATAAAATTTTTGGCGTGCCCGTTCCAGTGCCTGCAGACAACATTCGATTTCTTCTTCTTCGTTACAGGCCGGAATGACGACACCAATTTTTTTCATAACAATCCTTCTTGTACGGCTATCGAATTTACATCATGTGTCCAGACATCCAGAAAAAAATCGGCATCCTGTAACTGTGTGTAGTAATAATAATGCAATCGCTGTTTTAAAATCTGATGAACCTGTTCTCCATTCAGACTAAAGCCTTCAATCGCATGTCGCCAGTGGCAAGCCACAATACAGCCTTGTGGACTAAGATGCGTATTCATCCATTCAATCAGTTGCAGCAGAATATTTTCTTCAAGGTAATATAGCATTTCGCTGGCAACAATCAGATCAAACTGCTGTGTTGGCAAATCCAGAGGCACAATCCCCTGCACCACTTTGACATGATTATGGATCAGGCGCTGATTCGCTAGCTGTATGGCGGTCGAATTGGCATCCATACACAGTAAAGCTTCGCATCGTTCAGCCAGTTCGGCGCTCAGCACGCCGTTACTGCAGCCAATTTCAATACCATTTTTAAATTTGGGATAAGGCAGTACAGCTAAGGTCATATCGCGTTTGCGCTTCTCATACCAGCGCTGTTCATACTGCCAGGGATCGCCATTATTTATGCGATACAGCTCGGCGAAGTAGTCATGATTATAGATGGCCTTCGTCATCAATATAGACCTCCCATGGCTGTAAAAGACGTGCTAATGCGCTGCCCGATACGATAGCAGCTTTACCTGTACTGAAGTCCGGTTCAAGCTGGCTTTTAAAACATTGCATGGCTTCTATTTTACGCGCTAACTGCTTTGCGTTGAGTTCAAGTCTAAGGGCTTTATGCCAAGGAATACGACTATCTCCAGGACTGGCCCAATGCCAGGTCCAGATCAGCACCTGTAAACATTTTAAAGAGTGCGTTGCTGCAAGCTGTTTGCTTAACTGACCTGTAATCTCATGATCAGGATGGCCATCATGTTCAAAAGTGGTTACCAGAATATCATTTGCTTGCAAATACGGTTTTAAAGCAGCAACCAACTGGTCACGTTGTTGCCCTACTTCACCATCCTGGATATTCAGCGCAATACGCTGTATCGATTGTTGCAGATCGAGAACGCCTAAAGCATTTATTGTTTCCTGAGGTCGGATATGATCCAGCTGCTCTGGTGTATATAGTCTGGAGTTGGGATGACTGGCTGTGCCATTGGTGACTGCAAACAGAACAATCTCATAACCCGCTGCATCCAGCTGCTGAATCAGTCCACCACAGCCAAGAACTTCATCATCCGGATGTGGAGCAACAATACAAATGCGACTATTTAGGGGAAATATTTTACTCAGTTCAAGCGCTTTTAAATGATGGAGCTGATGACTCTGCTGCCATTCTTCTAGCGCTGTTCCTTCACCCTGAATAATACGGTCTTCAACGATTGGATGTTTTAAAGTGCCCATGTCTGTTCATCCTCCATCGTCAGTTGACCAATACACTGCAAATCAAATGCAGCATGGCTTTGCCGGATAAATACGGGCAAATCTGCTACACAGCGGGCAAAATCCGCCTCCTGGCAATATGGTGCTGCACCCAAGGCTTTACCACAAAGTTCCAGTACTGCCAGTGCAGTGTCTTCGACCTGGGCACGTAAAGCTCGGATCATCAACTCATGATTATGCCTAGGGTCGGCATCAATCAATTTTGCAGTCTCATAAAATAATGCACGAGTTGCATACAGCTTGCTACTGACCTCACCCAGATACATTTCTCTAAATGGATTAGTTTTATGATGCATGGCATGTTTTAAATAACCGGCCAGTTTGAGCGTTGCACCAAACCAGCAGGCAGCGACACCAGCCGCACCATGCCAGAATCCATGACGATCCAGATAATAGTCTGGCTTGCTGATGGTTTTGGCCTTGACCTGATTGAAGCTGACCTCAGCCGTGCGTGTATGTTGCATCCCCACGGCATGCCAGGCACTGGTATTGATCTGAATCCCATGCTGGGTCATATCTACCAGTAACAGTTGCGAGTGTTCTTCTTCATCTCGATAGGTCAATAAAGCCTGCTGCACCTGGCCGGCGGCTGAACACCATGGTTTAATTCCGGAAAGCAAATCATCTTCCAGCTGTAAAGGTTTAGGACCACCCTCTGCTGCCCAGATAGCAGTCAATCCGACAATCTGCTCAGGATCAGCATGCAGTTCATGCAGTATCGCCAGTACATCCAGATGCGATTCATATAGTTTGGCCAGACTCAAGTCTATGGCAGCAACCTGACTCAGGATCTGCCAGCGTTTTAAGGTCTGTCCTTCACCCGGGTATGGCACCTCCAGACTGTGTGGAATCAGCTGATGTAAAGCGTGATCAATCCGCTGCTCGGGATCAGTCGAAGAAGAATTAAATTCTACTTTTAATTGTTCGATCAGCTGTTTGAGGTACATTCATCTTCCTCATTAAATATCATTAAGATTCTTTTATCGGTTTCTTAAATATGAATAGCAAAGTGAGTAATTTAACTATTCATTATGTAAATGACTGTTTATGAATTAATTTATGCCCAGTATTGGCGCAAAATACTGTAGCTTTTTGTCAGGAATTTGTCTGATTTGTAAATCTTAAATATTTAAAGCAATAAAAAAAACCGCCTATCTGGAGGCGGTTTTTTGATGCAGCTATCTATGGATTATTGCTGAGCCACAAACTTGGCACGCGCTGCATGCAGCTTTTTATAGCTGTCAATCAGGCGTAAATGACGATCCAGACCTTCAAGCTTCATACTGGTTTCAGCCAGGCCATAGAAACGGACTGTGCCTTCAACTGAACCCATGACTGCATCCATACGTTCATCACCAAACATACGACGGAAGTTGTGTTCATAATCTTCCAGTTCCATGTCATCATCCAGCATGACTTCCAGAACGACATTCATGCACTGGTAGAACAGGCCACGTTCAACAGTATTGGTATTGAACTGCAGGAACTGCTCAACCAGATCTTTGGCTTCTTCAAATTGCTGCAAAGCTACATAAATCAGCAGTTTCAGTTCAAGAATCGTTAGTTGCCCCCATTCGGTATTTTCATCGAACTCGATACCGATCAAGGTTTTGATCTCGGTATAGTCATCCTCATCTGCTTCTTCCAGACGCTCAACCAGTGCTTCCAGTTGTTCATCATCCAGTCGATGCAGATTCAGGATATCTTCACGATATAACAAAGCCTTGTTGGTATTGTCCCAAACCAGATCTTCCACCAGATAAATTTCCGAATAGCCCGGTACCAGAATACGGCAAGCTGTGGCATCTAAATGCTGATACACCGCCATATAAACTTCATGGCCCATGTCTTCCAGAATCGTGAATAATTCCTGAGCTTCATCCGCATTCGAGTTTTGACCATTATTGGTGAAATCCCACTCGACAAAATCGTAATCTGATTTCGCGCTGAAGAAACGCCAAGACACTACACCGCTTGAGTCGATGAAATGCTCAACAAAGTTATTCGGTTCAGTTACTGCATTGCTGCTAAAAGTTGGTTTTGGCAGATCATTCAGGCCTTCAAAACTACGGCCTTGTAACAACTCAGTCAGACTGCGTTCTAATGCCACTTCAAAGTTAGGATGGGCACCAAATGAGGCAAATACACCACCGGTACGTGGGTTCATCAAGGTGACACACATGACCGGAAACTGACCACCTAAAGAAGCATCTTTGACCAGAACCGGAAAGCCCTGTTCTTCCAGACCTTTAATGCCTTCAACAATTTTTGGATATTTTGCCAGAACATGTTCAGGCACATCCGGTAGTGCGAGTTCACCTTCCAGAATTTCGCGTTTTACCGCACGTTCGAAAATTTCAGAAAGACATTGTACTTGCGCTTCAGCCAAGGTATTGCCGGCACTCATACCATTGCTCAGGTATAAGTTTTCAATCAGATTTGATGGGAAATACACGGTTTCACCATCAGACTGACGTACAAATGGCAATGAACAGATGCCACGAGCCTTATTGCCCGAGTTGGTATCATAAAGATGGGTACCCAATAACTCATCTTCAGGATCATAAATTTCACGGGTATGTTCATCTAAAACTTCTACAGGCAGCTCACCATTCGGACCTGGCTGGAACCATTTTTCATCCGGATAATGCACAAATTCTGCATTGGCAATATCTTCACCCCAGAACTGGTCATTATAGAAGAAGTTACAGTTCAGACGCTCAATAAATTCACCCAAAGCAGATGCCAGCGCACTTTCTTTGGTTGAGCCCTTACCATTGGTAAAACACATTGGCGACTGCGCATCACGGATATGTAGCGACCAGACATTCGGCACGATATTACGCCAAGACGCAATTTCAATCTTCATGCCAAGGCCTGCCAGAATTGCAGACATATTGGCAATGGTTTCTTCCAGCGGAAGGTCTTTACCTGGAATAAACGTACTGTTTTCAGAAGCCAGACTCGGCATTAACAAGGCTTGAGCATCGGCATCAATGCTTTCTACTTCTTCAATGACAAATTCCGGACCGGTTTGAATTACTTTCTTGACGGTACAACGGTCTATCGAACGTAAAATCCCTTGGCGATCTTTTTCAGAAATATCAGCCGGCAGTTCCACCTGAATTTTAAAAATCTGTTTATAGCGGTTTTCAGGATCAACAATATTGTTTTGCGAAAGGCGGATATTATCAGTCGGAATGTCACGTGCTGCGCAATAGACTTTGACAAAATAAGCCGCACAAAGTGCCGATGACGCCAGAAAATAATCGAATGGGCCGGGTGCCGAACCATCGCCTTTATAGCGGATCGGCTGATCGGCGATTACCGT
>NZ_DEZM01000073.1:0-15357 GCF_002364825.1 Acinetobacter sp. UBA3132
TCGCAGTAATTGGTAGTGGCATGGCCGGACTGGCTACAGCCAGAATTCTTCAGGATGCAGGACATCACATCACTATTTTTGAAGCGCTGCAGGGGCGCGGCATGGACAGTCACAGCCTCGAGTTTGAAGGTGGACTAGTAGATGCTCCTTTGCGTGTGATGAATCCGTACTTGTGGAAAAATACGCTAAGTCTTGCGACTCATCTGGGGATCAAGACCTATCCGGTACGCACTTATATGGCGTGCAGCTGGTTATTTGAGGACCGGACTGAAACCTGGCTGACGACTTCGCGTAGCCGAATTGGTAACTTTCCGATTATCAATAACCGTAAAGGCCTTCAGCAGTATGGCTGGCGTCTGGTTAAAGGTTTATTACAACTAAAAACAGCGTTGAACAAATTCTTTAAATCTAAAAATCAGGATATCAGCCTGGCAGAATTTATTAATCGCAATGATATTGAAGAAGTATTCTGGCATGGTGCGGTGATGCCAGTGCTGTATACCATCTGTACCTGTAACCCAAAAACCATTGGTGAATGGCCAGCCAAGCCCTTATTGATTTTCCTACGTCAACTGACAGATGGCGATGCATTATTACGTATGCAGGGCGGTACACCAGCCTTGGTGGATAAACTGATTGAAGGCATCGACATTGTCAGTGGTGCAGCAACCACGCTGGTACAACAGCAGGGTGATCAGGTCCGTGTAGAAAATGCGGCGGGTTATTCCAAGTTATTTGACCGTGTCATCGTTGCTACACCCACCAATAAGATCGAGGAATTTCTTGATAAAGATCAGTTTGCAACAGATATTGAATTATTGAAAAAATTCCAGTTTGAGCAGGGGCAATTGGTAATTCATACCGATACCAGCGTTATGCCGCCGAAACGTAAAGACTGGGCAGTACTAAGCTATATGATGGACCGCAAGTTTACCCGTCAGCAGTTCACGGTATGGCTCAATGCGGTTGAACCGACATTGGTGGGTAAATCTCCGGTATTCCAGACCTGGCGCCCGGTGACTGATATCGATCCGAAGAAAGTTATTTCTTCTGTGACACTGACCCGCGCAGTGGTTGATGCGCATACTGTAGCCTTGAACAAGGAATTACAGCAACGTCATCTGGATCAGGACCGTAAGGTATTCTATTGTGGTTCATGGTCATGTGATGGCTTGCCAATTCTGGAATCTGCAGTTACTTCAGCGATGAAGATTGCAGAAATCTTTGGCGCACCATTGCCATTCGAGGGATTAAAACCGAATATTGAGGTTGCACCACAACTCGGTTATTAAGCATGAAACTGTTCCAGGCCTTTCGGCAGCGTCTACCCGAGCATAAATATGCTATTAATGCGGCATTGCTTGGAGATACTTCATTATTGCCCTGGAGCAATCTTGGTTACTGGCAGACAGGGCAGCAGGACTATGTTGCTGCTTGTCAGGCTTTGGCTGATCATCTGGCTGCAACCATTCATTTAAATTCAAAAGATAAATTACTGGATCTTGGCTGTGGCCAGGGTGCCAGTCTGCTGCATTGGCAGCAGCACTATCAGGTGCAATACCTGGCAGGCGTAGAGCTACAGAAAACTTGTGTTACCAGGATTCAGCAGCATTTACCTGAACTGAATGCAATTTATCATGCTTCTTTTCTTCGACTAAAAGATATCCATTTCCCACATAAGTTTAACGCTGTGCTGTGTCTGGATGCGGCTTATCACAATAGCGTACCAAGCTTGCTGGAACAGATAGTCCCAGTTTTGAATTCAAAAGCGCGAATCGGTTTTCATCATCTAGTCTTGTCTGAGCGCTGGAAAACTTTAAATTCATTTCAAAAGCGTAAATACCAGCTTTTGCTGAAATCAGCAGATGTCAATTTAAGTGATTTGATGCCGCTCGGTACGCTATATGAATGTCTGGATCAGTTTGAATTCACAGATGTTCAGGTTGAAGATCTGTCAGAATCAGTATTTGCCGGTTTTGCCAGGTATGTACAGCAGGATTTAAATTCAAAAAAAATGGTTCAGTCTGTAAAGACGTCCAGACTAGATGAATTTAAAATTCAGATGACCGCAAAACTATGCCGAAAGCTTTTTAAAGAAGGTGTGGTGCGGTATGTGCAGATCAGCGCAAAAGCAAAGCACTAGAACAGTGCCTGAAAAGATTAAGCCCGAAGAAAATGCAGACTCCAGAAACATCAAAGCCTCACTAAAAAAGCGAGGCTAAGAAAATGGTGCCGGCACACGGATTCGAACTGTGGACCTACTGATTACAAGTCAGTTGCTCTACCAACTGAGCTATGCCGGCGTTTCTTAGTGTTTCGTACGTTTCGTATCGGAACGGTGTGCAGTTTAGCAAAACTCAGAAACCATGCAAGTGTTTTTTTCAAAAAAAACATCAAAAACTCATAAAATCAAACCATTTGATGATAATTCAACCGCTTTGATCACTGCGCGAGCTTTTATTTGGGTTTCATTCCACTCAGATTCAGGGTTTGAGTCGGCAACCAGCCCTGCTCCCGCCTGAACATAGACCTTATTTTCACGAATGACACAGGTACGAATCGCAATCGACATGTCCATTTCGCCGTGCCAGCCTAAATAACCAACAGCACCACCGAAAATTCCACGTTTTACCGGCTCAACTTCGTCAATAATTTCCATGGCACGGATTTTTGGTGCACCCGAAAGCGTGCCTGCCGGGAAAGTTGCTTTAAAAACATCCAATGCGTCAACATCATCACGTACTTCACCTTGTACATTCGAGACAATGTGCATGACATGCGAATAACGCTCGATCACCATTTGATCAGTCACTTGCACTTTACCGATTTTTGACACCCGACCAACATCATTGCGTCCCAGATCAATCAGCATTAAATGCTCGGCAATTTCTTTTTCATCAGAAAGCAGATCTTTTTCCAATGCCAGATCTTCTTCTTTGGTTTTACCACGCGGACGCGTCCCTGCCAGGGGACGTACAGTAGCAATCCCATTTTCCAGACGAGATAAAATCTCAGGTGAAGAACCGACAATATGGAAAGGTGTCTTGTTTTCTAAGGTCTGCCCTTGTACCAGGAACAGGTAGGGTGATGGGTTAAGGTGGCGTAACGCACGATAGACCTGTAGAGGCTCACCATCGAAATCAGAGACCATACGGTGACCGGGTACTACCTGCATGACATCACCAGCACGGATGTACTCTTTCACTTTTTCAATAGAAGCAAGGAAGTTGCCATGCCCGGTTAATGACTCAAAATGTGGTGGAGTATGTTTTTCTGCTTTCAGACTGATTGGTGTTGCCAGAATATTTTCCAATTCATTTAATTTTTCATGTGCTTTTTCATATGCATTAGCATCATTCGTATCGGCATGCACAATCAAAAACAAGGTATCTTTGAGGTTATCAAATACGATCACTGTTTTAGACAGCATCATCCAGATATCTGGCAAGCCTACCGGATCAGCCTCAGGGACATTATTCAGCTTTGGCTCGATATAACGTACCGAGTCATAGCCAAAGTAACCGACCAGACCACCAGTAAAACTTGGTAAGGCAGGTAAGTCTGCTTGAGTCGGCACTTTAAACTGCGCCTGAAAGTCGCGAATGTATTGGAAGGGGTCTGAACAGTGCTGCTTTGCAATCGAGCCATCGGCATGTTGTACCGTCAGTTCACCTGCGTTACAGGAGAACACGGTAGATTCACCCAAACCGATGATTGAATAACGCGCCCAGTTCTCGCCCCCTTCTACAGATTCAAACAGATAAGCCTGTTGATGCTGTTTAAGGCGAGCGAAAATAGAAAGAGGTGTATCAGTATCGGCCAGGCGCTGACGGTAAACGGGAATCAGGTTATAGCCTTGCGCAGCAAGTTGCTGGAATTGTGCTTGAGTGGTCATTCGGTTTTTCTCTTTAAATTAGGGTTACTCAGTGTGTAAATAGAATTGGACTGAGCGACGCCATCGAAAAACCTTAGAACTATTCATTTTAATTCCCTAATACCCTAATTAAGCCAGCAGTTCACGTAGATCATCCACAATCTCCTGAGGATGGCTGTCTGCTATATTCTCACCATGATTATAGCCATAGCTGACTACAATACAATCTATACCAGCACGGCGTGCAGCTTCGACATCATTCACCGAGTCACCAATCATCAGCACCTGCTCCTTGCTGACAGCATAATGCTCAACACAATGCAGCAATTGACGCGGATCCGGCTTACGCTCGGTAAAACGGTCACCACCAATAGTGTCATCAAAATACTTCGCCATATCCAAAATATCTAAAATACTGCGTGCAGGCTGTTCGGGCTTTGGTCACACAAATGAGCTTTTTACCTTGTGCTCTACCCCATTGTAGAAATTCAATAATGCCCGGAAATGGTACGGTATCGACACATGGATCAGCATTGTAGACTTCCAGGAAAGTATTTAGTAATTCCTGATGCTGTGCTGGATCCAAACTTCCAGTCAGGTGCAGTAGTACGCTTTCACAAAACTTCGAAGTACCCTTTCCAATCCAGACTCGTACCTGTTCTTCAGTCACAAAAGGCAATTGCAGCACATTTAAGCTCATATTCATGGCACGATACAGGTCAGAAGCAGAATCCACCAAGGTGCCATCCAGATCAAATAAAATCAGCTCACGTTTATCCAGTTGTGCTACAGACATTTCTACCCTCTTTATGTTTATTCATCACGCAGCCACAAAAAAGGCATGCGATTGCATGCCTTAATTGTAACCAATACTTGGCTTATTTAAAGAATAGCCAGGCCATAATTGCTAAAATCACAATAACAATTAAAGAAATCAAACCGACTGAAGCATTTTTTTGCTGTTCCTTCGCTTCTTCTACACGAGAAACTGGTTGCTCAACAGGAATTGGTGTTGGTTCAGGTTTAACCGCAGATAAATCTATACCTTCAGGAATTGGCGCCGGTTTTGGAATACCGACATTGGTTGGCATACCATCACGAGTCAACTGGACTTCAGCATCACGTTCTTTTAGCTCTGGCATACCCTGATCATTCATCTGATGGGCAGCAGTCTTCTCAGCAGCCTCTTCAATAATACGTTCAGCTGTCTGTTCTAGTTCAGGCTCAACGATGACTTCTTGTGCTGGCTCAAGCACAGAGAATTTCAGGCTGGCAAACTGTACGATATCACCCTGTTTCAGCAATGCTTCTGAATCAATGCGCATATCATTGACAAAAGTACCATTTGAAGAACCCAGGTCTTGTACCCACAGTGCATTTTCCTTTATCAAAAAGGCAGCATGCTTACGCGAGATTTCTGCAGCCTGCAACACAATATCTGCTGCCTGATGACGACCCACCAGCATGTCACGGTCAATGCTAATTTCCTGTCCCGTCAGATCGCCAGTAATGGCTTGAATTTTCCAAGTCATAACATCCACTTCTCTTTTATTCTGTTACGTTGATCATAACATGCTGTTTGCAACTACCGCACCTCTAGCTTTTCGGACGCAACGTCGTGGTTGTCACTGTATTTCGGGTTTTTTCTACATTTTGTACTGGTTGCACAGATTGCTGTTGTACTACAGGTTCAATTGCAACTGGCGTAGTGACTACTGCCGTCGGCTGTGAGGCTACAGGTGCAGTTGGTACAGTTTGGTAATTCGACCCTACGGGTGTTTTAGAAACAGGGAGACGTTGTTGATATACATCATCCAGGTTTTCTGGCAGTTTGGCAAAATTACCATCCGAATCTAGCGCCAATTGCAAGCTATACAGCTGACTATAGCGCTGCTGGGAAATTTTACGTACTTCATTTTTATCCCCTACAATTGTTGGGTGAATAAAAATCAGCAGATTACGCTTCTGATTGGATTTACCTTCTGAGCGGAATAAACGCCCCAAACCAGGGATTGCACCCAAACCCGGTACCGCCTGACGACCGTAGCTGGTGTTATCTGAAATCAGACCACCGAGCACAATGGTTTGACCATGTTCAGCCAGAATTGAAGTTTTGATCGCACGTTTACTGGTGACCAGATCTGATGCCTGCCCCTTATCACGTGCAACTGCAGAAACTTCCTGCTCGACTTCCAGACGTACGGTTCCATTTTCACCAATATGCGGAATGACTTTTAATGTCACACCCACATCTTTACGCTCAATGGTGGTATAAGGATTGGCAACACCTGCCGCACCCGTAGAAACTGAGCCTGTTACAAATGGAACGTTTTCACCCACTACGATATAGGCTTCTTCATTATCCATGGTCACAATCGATGGCGTAGACAATAGATTCGACTTCGTGGTTTCTTTAAGCGCCTGAATCAGTGCACCATAGAGCTTTCGGGAACCGTCACTGCCTTCACGATAATCACCTATCACGAGTGAGGTCCCAGTACCAATTGCACTGCCTGCCCCTGCTGCACCACCAGTCAGATAGCCGGCAGCAATATTTTTCAGACTGGCACCAAAGTTATCAAAGTTAATCAGACCAATACCACTACTCAGATCACCAAGTGCCCACTGCACACCCAGCTGGTCAGCATCCGTACCTTCCACTTCCATAATCGCGGCTTCAATTAACACCTGCTGACGACGCGTATCCAGCTGATTAATCGCCGACTCGATTTCGCGCATCAGTTGTGGATCAGCCTTCACTACCAATGAATTCTGGGTCGCATCAGCAATAATACTGACACCATTGGCATTAAAACTGGTAATTCCTTGCTGGTTATTTCCTAATCCTGAATTTAACTGAATCCCGGAAGTAGAACCTTCCTGAGACATATTGGATGTAGAACTGTTATTACCCAATGTATTCAGCGAAGTTCCTGCGGAGCTGTTCTCTGAAGAAGAGCTCGAACGCCCCTGAGCCTGCCCAGAAACCAGTCCTTGTAAAATTTCAGCCAGGTTTTTGGCACTGGCATATTTCAGGCGAAAGACTTTTAGCCCCCCTAAACGATCCGCTGCAGGCACATCCAGTGTTTCAATAATCTGGCGAATACGCTTACGGGTTGCGGTATCGCCTTTGATGATAATCCGATTGGTCCGCTGATCTGCCATGACTCGTACACGTGCGCCTTTTAAATCCTTGGCAGAACCTGTAGCTGTCATGGACTCAATCAGGCCAATCATTTCCTCAGCCTGACTCGACTGCAAGGTAATGGCTTCCAGATCATTCTGACCGGTACCATCCAGATTACGCACAATGGTTTCCAGCTGGTAAATATTGCTAGCGCGATCGGAAACAATCAGAGCATTGGTTCCCGGTACAGCTGCCAGATGGGCGAACTGTGGCATTAGTGGGCGTAGTGCTGGAATCAGGTCATTCGGATTGGTATTTTCCAGCCAGATTACCCGTGTCACAATCTGGTCACCAGTCGCACGGTTACGGGCATCATACGGAATACCGGAGTTCTTGACGTTATTGTCTGGCACCAGTTTGATGGTATTCCCGGATGGGATCGCCACGACACCATTAACATTCAAAACCCCAAGAAACAGATCATAGACTTCAGCCCGGTTTAATGCCCGGTTTGAAATGACTGTGACATTGCCGCGTACCCTTGGATCAACGGCAAAATTTTTCCCCGTAATATCGGCTACTTCATTAATAAAAGCAGCCAGGTCTGCATCACGCAGATTGATTTTCCAGGTCTGCGCATAAGTTGCGGTACTGACCATAGCCACCAGAGGTGCGGCAACACAAAGCGCCCATGCTGATCGATTATTATTAAATAAAGCCATAAACCTAAATGCTTCCCAACCCTATATGTGATGACACATCACTTTAAATCCTGTTGAATGGTCATCACCTGATCACCACGTTTAATTTCAAGTTTTACCTGGCCCTGCTGTCGTGCCTGTTCCAGTAACTGCACTTCAGATTGTCCTGCAGTGACGGTTTGACCATTCAGGGATACAATCCGGTCGCCGGGTCTGAGACCGAGACGGTTACGCAGCACTGCCGGAGTTCGCGAAGTGACTTCATAACCCCCTTCACCTGCAGAAACTCCCATATTTTCCAGATACTGTTCGCGGTTTTCATTCATCTGCTGAATCGCGCGACCAATCTCATTCTGCGGTGAAGCAGGCTCATTTGTTGGCTGATTCGCTGATCCACCCCAATTTGAGGATGACGATGAACGCCCACTTTTCTGCTCATTACTCTGCCAAGGCTGATTTAAGCCATTTTCCAAGCCCTTAAAGAAAACTTCCTTACTCGCACCATTTTGCTGACGAATGATCACCCGATCCCAGTACACTTCAGCCAGCTCATAGCCGCTATTACCCAAGCTCTCGCCAACACGATAGCGATCGACCTGATCATTCAGCTTCAATACTGCTGAAGACAAATAGCTTGGACTGGCAACCATCACCCCTTGTAACAGAATATTGGAGACTTCCGCACTTGCCGCACTTTGTCCAGTTTCCTGAAATAAGGCGAAAGAGCTGATATTCGGAATCCGTGACTGCTGTGAGCCCAACTCTACACGTTCTACTTGCAGGGCTTGAGGCGGTGCAACGACCAGCCAGAATAGGGCTGCCAGTTTCCAGCACAGATACAGAATCAGTAAAACTAAAAGTGCGGGTGCTGCTTTATTAAACGTCTGTAGATCCAGCTGTTTAAATTTATCTATATTGATGGCCATCAGTTTAGGCCTCCCATCAACGGCTGACGGGTGCTGATGACATAAGTGTCCAGTCCAGCTTTACCTTCATAGGAAGGAACATTCAGTAACATACGCTGTGTCAGTTGCACATTCAGCATCAGATCGGGATCAAGTTCAATATTCAGCATTTTCTGATCACGACTATCGCGAACATCCAGCAATAATTTACCTGACTCATCTGCCAGCTTCCCGGCAAGAACAGGAACACTCATCCGCTCTTGACGCTGTGCAAAGGTATAGATCAATTCTCCCCCGGTCCAATTCAACTGACCACTCACATCACTAAAGCCATTTTGTTTCTTATATTTAAAATCGAGCTGCTTAAATTGAATTGCATTGGTTGGCCATTGCCAATCTGCCAGATTTTTCAAGGTTTCTGGTGCGACCTGTCCTTCCAGATTCCTGGCGACTAGCGTTTTGGTCAGACCGTAAGCCATTACACCGGCAAGTTTAGTATTGCCGCTATGTACTTCCACATTTGCCCCGAGACGCAATAATAGCAAATCCAATGGACGGACCTGCCAGTTGAGGCTGCCACGCAATTGACCTTTTTTCCAGTCAGCACTCCCCTGCCAAATATTGCCACTGACGTTATGCAGTACCTGATTATTTTTATAAAATTTTGAAATCAGCCAGGCAGCCGGCACCTGCAAAACCACAAAAATAAAAAAGGCGACTATGGCAAGAATTAACCATTTGAAAGTTTTCGGTTTACTGCTCATCCCACCCCAACCAATCCATCAATTTCAGTTCCTGTTTATGATTCTTTTCTTAATATAAGTACATTATGCATACTTTTTTCACCACGCCAATTGATGGGCATAAAAAAACCAAGCAATGATGCTTGGTTAAAGATATATAGATCATTTCCATGACTGACCTATGACAACATTCACAGTCAAATCTTTAGATCAGAAAATCTTCCAGCTTGGCACCTTGTTCCAGTTCTGCAACCAGCCAGCGTGGCTGTTTACCACGACCTGTCCAGGTTTCTTCCGGATTTGCTTTACTGCGGTAACGTGGTTCTACAGTCTTGCGAGATGATTTCTTGCGCTTAGAGGCACCGAACTCGAGCAACTGCTCAATGCTCATACCTACTTTTTCTGCAATGCTTAATACCTGATTATAAGCATCTTCGATTTCCTGGTCTTTTTTAGACGCAATTAATGCTTCAGCTTCAGCTTGTAAACGCTTTAACTCTTCAACTGATAAATTCGTAATGTCTGGCATAACTCTCTCCATAAAAATAATATTATTCGTTTTATAAATAACTTTTTCATAATATTTAGATTAAATAAAATATTCAATAAAAAAATTTGAACGGATAACAACAAATAATAAAATTAATTACAAAATTAAATAATTTTCTCGTATTTTAAACTGTATGTTCAACCGTATTTTCTAAATTTCTTATTATTTCCTGTACATCTTCAGGAATTGGCATTTTTTGCATGCTATTTTTATTTATGCAAACCAGAACCGCTTCAGAAATTGCCACCACACTTTGCTGCTGCTCACTCCATAATAAATAACTCATACGAAATGAGGTAGTACCTATATCTTCAATACGTGCACCGATTTTAAGTTGATCCGGATAAACCACAGGCTTTAAATAACGACATTGATTCGTAGCCACAACAGTTAATAATGGACCAACCAGTATATTTAATCGATCCAGATAAGCCAGTCGGGCACTTTCAATATAACGATAATACACCGCATTATTAACATGACCAAAGGCATCCATATCACCCCAAGCCACCCGTTGCTCAAAAATCACTGGATACTGCGCAAGTGATTCCATATATTATCCCCTATATTCTTGTATCAATAAAATTGGCATTTGATTCAAACACCTGATTCAGTTGTTGTTGTAACTCATCCTGCCCCTGCAAGGCAGATTTAATGCGCAGATAACTCATACGCACATCATCTGGATAGAGTGCAAGCAGTTGCTGGGCTTCCTCTACTCGACCCGCAGCTTGCAGTACATGCCATTTGGCAAATGTTAAGACCGGCACTGCTGTATATTTTTCTTCCCATAATGAAATTTGCTGGTTAATAACTTCATAATCAGGATTTTGTCGAAGTAATTGTTGCTGGAACCATAAATAAAATACGTCCTGATTAAATTGCTGTTCCAGTAAATGTACTGCTAGCGCTTCATGCTCGGCGCCCATTTCAGGCATTTTAAATAACAATTTCAGCCACAGTAGTTTGACCGTATAGTCACGTTTAAATATTTCTTCGCTTAAGTCGATATAGCGCTGTTGCAAGTATTTTAAATCTTCCTGATCCGCCTGTTCAAAAGCCAGTAATAATTGTTCTAGCCAAAGTGTTTTAGTATTTTGCTCTAAATGACCATATTGAGTTGATCTTAAATACAACCAGGGAAACTTTAAGGCAAATTGCCCCCATAATTTGGTTAATCTCTGCTCATAAGCTGATTTAACTTTAAACAGCCAAGGGGATAATTCATGCTGATTTAAGAATTCAAGATGGGTTAATGCCTGCTGACCATCCTGTTGCGATAAGTACACTTCAATACGCTGTAATTCAGCCAGTTCAAATGCCATTGGATTGGACTGATTTAAAGATTTTAAAGCCTCAGCAAAATCCTGCTGCCCCCAAGACAAACGTGCATGAATAATATCTTTTAATAATCCAGACTGGGCAAAAGACTGCTGAATAAAATCACGTTGATCCTGTGAGGCATTGAGCAGCCACACCACTGCCAGTTGTTCATAAGGATGTAAGTGATGAAAACTGAAAACGCGCTGTTTTTTGCGCTGCTCACGATTCAGATAACGCGTAACCGCATACCACAGCATATGCATGACAAAGCTGATCGTAATCAGTAGCACTGCCAGTATCCATAGACTGGTCTGTACCTGCCAGTTACGCCAGTACAGATAGACATACCCTGGTCCGTGACCGTAACTGAGTAGACTTAAAGCCGCAATACCGAGCAGACTGACAAATAAATAGGCAAGCAGAATCTGTTTCATAAGCGATCAGCTCATTAAGGTACGGGCATTCAGAGGAGGAACCGGTGTCAGCGGTATGGTGCGGATCTGTTCCAGCTGTTTAACCCATTGCTGGCTTTTCGCATCCGGTAATTGTTTGAGGACTTCAGCCACGGCACCAAGCGATTGTTGGAAAGGAATTTGTTGACTTTGCTGTAGCGCGTTTTCTGCCATCAATAGACGTAATTGCGCCTCTTTCAACACTAGTCCTCGCTGCATTAACATCGTACTTGGCTGCTGCACAGCTTCAATTTGAATCAGATTACGCCAGAAGGAACCAGACTCTGCCGGTGTGGCACTGTGCTGGGCTTTTAACTCCCTGGCAATTTCAGCATCCATTTGATTAAGTAAATCCCGGATTTTATTCTGCTGTACCAGACGACTATTGATGAACTGTTGCAACATTACCTGATCTTTACTGAGTACACGCTCCAAACCGTCTAATAAAGCCGGTGCAAGCGTATAATTCGGCAAATCCAGTTGCAGCTGACTGAGTTTTTCCAATGCTGTGCTGTATTGCTGCTGCTGCAAAGCGAACTCAATCAGGCTGAGTTGCTGACGAACCAGTTCGGCATCATGCGATTCAGGTGCAGTAGCTATCTGTGAGTTGGATACAACTGGTGCATCCTGGCGCTGTTCAGTTACCTGGCGTTTAAGTGCAACCACCTTGTCATTCAAACTGGCATTTTGCTGCTGCAATAGAGTAAAGCTGGAGCTGAGTTCTGTATGGGCCTGGCGCAAACTGAACAGGTCATAACTGATTTTGACCATCCAGGCGAATGCCACAATGAACAGCACGATTAAAATTTTCTTCATGAGTTCCCCAGTACTCGCTTCATCTCCCGTACGATCACATCGCTGCTCAGGTTCTCGAGTTGTATATACTCAAATGCTGCAGCATGATGTTGACGGTATTCCCCTAAAATAGCGGCCAAACGTGGGCCTAAAACTAAATAAATTCCCTTGCTGATCAGGGAGATGTCCTGCTGCATTAGCTGCACCCAGTTTAACCAGCTGGCTTCACTACTCATCAGAACCACATAATGACGATTGTCCTGCAATCGAGGCAAGAGCGCAGCTATAGCCTGCTGTGACTGAACCGGACACTGACGTTGATACAGTACAAAATTTAGTACTTCAACACCCTGTTGACGCAAATGCTCCATCATAAATAATCGACCGCCCTCACCTCGCCAAAAGGCTACAACAGCATCTTTTTCAAGACCATCTAGGATCGGTAATTGTAGCATTCCTTCAGAGGTTTCAATCTCAGGCACATGACTTTGAATGCCATATTGTAGCAATGCCTGTTCAGTGCTTCGCCCTACAGCAATCCACTGTATATGGGCCAATGTAGCCAGTTCAATGCCTGCCTGTGCCAGATATCGCATGCCAATCTGCACCGCAGTCGGACTCACCACCACAATGGCTTGAGCACGATTCAACTGCTGATACAAGCTATCCAATTCTGCTGAATAAGGCTGTGCAACCAGTTCCAGCAAAGGTAGCTCTACCACAGGAATTTGTGCTGCCTGTAACTGCTGTGTGAGTCGGACAGCACGATCCTGAGGACGAGTATTGATAAACAGCATGAATCTTATGAATATAGTGCTTTAAGCAAATCACCCGCACCTTGGGCCAGTAAATTCTGTGCCAGAGCCACACCGAGCTGCTCCGCCTGATTTACATCACCCTGTAGTTCTGCTCTTAATAAAGTGGCACCATCCACGCTACCCACACGGCCTTCGATGGCAATTTTACCATCCTGTAAAGTTGCATAACCTGCAATCGGCACCTGACAACCACCTTCCAGATAGGCATTAAATGCGCGTTCAGCACGGACACAGGCATCAGTCTCCGCATGTAAGAGTGGCAGGATCAGGTCAAGTACGGCCTGATCACGATCACGACATTCAAGACCAAGCGCACCCTGTCCCACAGCTGGCAAACTGACTGCAGGCTTAAGCGTATGACGAATACGATCTATCAGTCCCAGACGTTTTAAACCGGCACTGGCAAGAATAATAGCATCGTAATTGCCCGCATCGAGTTTCGACAGACGTGTGCCGACATTACCTCGCAGATCAATGATCTCAAGGTCCGGACGTGCCTTTAAAATCTGGCTTTTACGACGCAGACTGGATGTGCCTACTTTAGCGCCCTGTGGCAGCTCATCAAAGCTGGCATAGGTATTAGACACAAAGGCATCCAATGGGTCCTCACGTTCGCAGATCACTGCAAGACTTAAACCTTCAGGCAGTGCCATGGGTACATCTTTCATGGAATGCACGGCCAAGTCTGCACGACCATCCAGTAATGCAGCCTCAAGTTCTTTAACAAACAGGCCCTTGCCACCAATTTTTGCCAATGGGGTATCAAGAATTTTATCACCCTGTGTCACAAACGTGACCAACTCGACCTGAAGGTCGGCATGCAGTTCCTGCAGACGTGCACGGATATGCTCCGCTTGCCATAGTGCAAGAGGACTTTGTCGAGTTGCAATTTTTAGGGTCTTCATAAATTTCAAATACAGTGAATGAGAACAATAGTCTAAACTTAACCTGATCACTTTAAAATGCAAGTGAATTTATGCAAGTTTCAACTGCAACCCGATCCCATACGCTTCAGAGCTTATGAATGCGTTCACGTAAAAATGGTAAATGGCGCCGACTTACTGCAAGTCTTTCATCCAGCTCACGGCAACGCACCTGATACTGCCCCGAACTGACCACTTCCAGCCCATCCAGATAGTTCACAGACACCAGCGCATTGCGGTGAATCCTGATAAAATTCTGACCAAATTCCTGTTCCAAGTCCTTTAATGTTTCATCGATCAGGACACTGCCATTTTTATGCCGTACCGTGACATATTTCTGATCAGCCAGGAAATAGTAAATATTTTCCACAGGGACAAGCTCCACCCCGCGATAAGTCTTTGCCGCAATCTGATGGCGGCTGATATTGAGTTCTTCCATATTTTCTTTTTGTTTTAGTTGGCTCATCTGAGCTTGGGTAAGTTTGGTTAAATGCTCGAATAACTGTGCTAACTCCTGTTGCATCACTGGTTTGAGCAAGTAGCCTTCTGCATTCGACTTGAATGCATCAAGCGCATGGTGGTCATAGGCCGTACAAAAAACAATTGCCGGCATTGGGTCAAGCTGGCGCAGATGTTGTGCGCAACGCAGACCGTCCATTTCGGGCATTTGAATATCTAATAGAATGACATCGGGCTCGTGCTGATGGGCCAGATCAAGGGCTTGCTGACCATGGGTTGCGGTTGCAACCACAGTATGGCCGAGCTGGCTGACCAGGCGTGCCAAACGCTCTATGGCAAGAGGCTCATCATCACAGATCAGGATGTCCATTTATCCTCCTTCAGTTAACGGCATGTCATTGTTGTTAAGTTAACTGCATTTTATTGTTATTTATACTGATATTGCACAACCGTCGTAAAAATTCCCTTGCCGGCATAGGTTCTAAAGGTCACTGTCGGGCCATAATATGCCTTCAAACGCTGTCGAACATTTTCAATTGCAATACCATTTCCCCGCTTTAATGCTGCATGATCCTGTGAATATGGGTTTGTTATAATAATATTAATTTGATTTTGCAGGATTTCAATCAATATGCTTATCGTACTCTTTGTTAGAATTTTTTCAACTCCATGGAAAATACTATTTTC
>NZ_DEZM01000073.1:15520-29172 GCF_002364825.1 Acinetobacter sp. UBA3132
GGTTGTAAAGTCAGTAATGGAATTTGGACTTGTGAGTATAAGTCTTTGTTTTCTAATTTCCATTCAAGCTGCAAACGATCCCCAAGTCGAATTTGCTCAATCTCCAGATAACGTTGGCACAAATCGATTTCTTCTTGCAAGCTGACCAGCTTTAATTCCTGAAAGCTGGCACGAAACAGTCGGGACAGATTGAGCAGCATATGTTCCGCTTTATCGGGATCAATGCTGATCAGGCTGATAGCACTATTTAAACTATTAAATAAAAAATGTGGTTGAATCCGGGCCTGCATGGCCTGAATCCGTGAATTTAACTCGCTATGGCGTTGACGTGTCCATTGCTCCCTTAAGTAAAGATAACGAAAACACAAAGTTCCGAGCAAAATTCCAAAACTCAGGTGCATTCCGACCTGCTTAAAAGCAATTTCAGATGTAAGATCATACAGATGAAAATTTATGCCAAAATGTATCAGAATGTTTAAACTAACTGTCGTTACCAGCACGATAGCCTGTAATAACAAGAATCCGGTAATCAATGCAGATTTGATCCCCATACGATCAAAATACTGGTGAAACAGTTCTACACAAGCCGCAAATGATAGCAACACCCAGTTAATATAGAGGATGTATTGCAGCAAGTGCATAAAATTGAGCGCTTGCCAGGACTGGGCTTCTGCCAGACTCAGTACCAAAGCCAAAACATTACCGCCAACAAACAGTTCCAGCAGATAACGCCAATTGCCAATCTGGCCAAAAAAATAAGAAGATTGTTGCTGCCCCATCGGATCTGTAACAGATTGAGCAGATGGGACTTCGGCAACAGCCGTTGAATTTGCTATACTCTTTTTCGTTCTACTGCTTTTAATCTTATTGAGCCGACATGACCACATCTTCTAATTCCTCAAATCCATCACAAGCCCAGACTTCGGGTATGTGGGGCGGTCGTTTCTCTGAAGCGACTGATGCTTTTGTTGCTGAATTTACAGCATCTGTACAATTTGACCAACGTTTTTATAAACAAGATATTGCGGGTTCAATTGCGCATGCAACCATGCTTGCAAAAGTGGGCGTGCTGACTGAACAAGAACGTGATGACATCATTGAAGGCCTGACTGCGATTAAGGCAGATATTGAAGCAGGTAATTTCCAGTGGCGCATTGACCTTGAAGATGTGCACATGAACATTGAGTCACGTCTGACTCAGCGTATCGGTATTACAGGTAAAAAATTACATACTGGCCGTAGCCGTAATGACCAGGTGGCAACCGACATCCGCCTTTATGTCCGTGATGAAATTGATGCCATCCTAAAACTATTAGAGAAATTACAAAAAGGCATTTTGAGCTTGGCAGCGAAAAATACCAATACCATCATGCCTGGTTTTACTCACCTGCAAACAGCACAGCCTGTGACTTTTGGTCACCACTTGATGGCTTGGTTTGAAATGCTGGTCCGTGACTCTGAACGTCTGATTGACTGCCGTAAACGCGTCAACCGTATGCCACTGGGTTCTGCTGCTTTAGCAGGCACTACTTATCCAATCGACCGTGCTTATACAGCTGAACTGCTAGGTTTTGAAGCAGTGGCTGAAAACTCATTAGATGCTGTTTCTGATCGTGACTTCGGCATCGAATTCAATGCAGCAGCATCTTTAATCATGATGCACCTGTCTCGCATGTCTGAAGAAATGATTCTGTGGACATCTGCACAGTTCAAGTTTGTGAATATTCCGGACCGCTTCTGTACTGGCTCATCGATCATGCCACAGAAAAAAAATCCGGATGTACCTGAGCTGATCCGTGGTAAGACTGGCCGTGTGTATGGCGACTTGATGAGCTTGTTGACTCTAATGAAAGGTCAGCCATTAGCCTACAATAAAGACAATCAGGAAGACAAAGAACCACTATTTGATGCAATTGATACCGTTCGTGGTTCATTGATGGCATTTGCGGATATGATTCCTGCACTGGTTCCAAATATCGAAATCATGCGTGAAGCAGCGCTTCGTGGTTTCTCGACTGCAACTGACCTTGCAGATTACCTGGTGAAAAATGGCGTTGCTTTCCGTGATGCACATGAGATCGTAGGTAAAGCCGTTGCGCTTGGTGTTCAGGAAGGCAAAGACTTGTCTGAACTCACCCTTGAACAATTACAGCAATTCTCTGACCTGATCCAGGCAGATGTATTTGAAAAAGCATTAACTTTAGAAGCCTCTGTAAATGCGCGTAACCACATTGGTGGTACTGCACCTGTACAAGTCGCAGCAGCAATCGAACGTGCTTATGCACGTCTGGAAAAACTTTACGCTTAATTGCGCTATCTTAAATTCGGAGTATTGATATGTCTCGACAAGTATTTTGCCGTAAGTATCAAAAAGAAATGGAAGGCTTAGACTTTGCACCATTCCCAGGTGCAAAGGGTCAGGAACTGTTTGATACTGTATCTAAACAGGCTTGGCAGGAATGGCTGAAGCATCAAACTACATTGATCAATGAAAAGCGTTTAAACGTGTTTGAAGCGGATGCAAAAAAGTTTCTTGAAGAACAACGTGAGAAGTTTTTCAATAATGATGAATCATTGGAAAAAGCTGAAGGGCTAAAGCCTGAGTGAAACTTAAAGCGTTGCTTTAAGTTTTACGCAAGACAAACACCAAAGGTGTGCGTAGGCTTTAATTAGAAAGAGTCTCTTATGAGGCTCTTTTTCTTTGTAAGAGCACTGCTCTGCCACGCCGCAAGACAAGCAGCCATGCTGCGCGTAAGCTTTAATTTAAAAAGAATCTCCATCATTAGACAGACTCTTTATATGACGCTCAACATGATTAAAGACAGGAACCATCCTCTCAAGTAAAATCCGAAAAAGGTTTCTTAAAGCATTTTTTAATTTTCTCACCCACCTTTCTCTTGATTGCAGAAATGTACCATAAATAAGCAAATAAAATCCCTAGAATTCCCTTCATCTAGTTATCTATTTTCTAATCAATAGATCATATCCTTCCTCTTTTCCTAAACTTCTCAGAACAACAGCTTGCATCAGTTTTAAGATCATTTTTTGTCAATATTATTTATTTTATAGATTAAATTTATTTTAAATATGAAGTTTTACTAATCAATTAAGTTTAAAAATGCTGAATTTACTTATCCAATTTAAAGAATTTAATTATGAGTCTTATTAGATTTAAGCCCTTCATTCATCTCAAAATAATAGATTGTAAACGGCAGATACATGCCACTATAGAAATGCAACATTACACTACAAGAATGTACATGAATTAAAAAATGGATTTCCTATAATAGCAATTAAGAGGATGGCAACATCTTTGTATAATAGCGATAAATATCCCCGATTTCATCCCAGTTCTTCCCCCAAAGGCTGGGTATTTTTTTGCCTGCAAATTACTATACCCCATAAAAAAAGCCCCAGTGACTGGGGCTTGATTCAATATTCGATTAAGGCTGTTTCAGGTAGGGCCAAGCCGCTTTCAGGTAGATAAACATCGACCATAAGGTGAGCACAACTGCAGTATAGAGCAATGCATAAGCCAGCATATCTAGCGGCTGCCAGTTAAGCAGAAATACGGTAATTGCGATCATCTGGAAGGCGGTCTTGTATTTGCCGACTGTAGACACCGCCACACTGGTTCGCGCACCCAGCTCAGCCATCCATTCACGTAAAGCTGATACCGTAATTTCCCGCGAGATAATCACAATTGCAGCAAAGGCCATGGAGATCGAAGGCTGCCATTGCACCAGTACAATCAGTGCAGCTGCAACCATCAGCTTGTCTGCCACCGGATCCAGGAATCGACCAAAAGCCGAAGTCTGATTCAATGTTCTCGCCAGATAGCCATCAAACCAGTCCGTTACCGCCGCAACCACAAAAATTGCAGTCAACAGCATATGACGCGTCATATCCGGATTGCTTTCATCAATCCCCATCGCCGGCGGCCAATAGGCCACCAATAGAAAGACTGGAATCAGGACAATACGTGCCAAGGTCAAGATGTTTGGAATATTCAGGATACGACCTGTAGTCATAGACACCGCCAATTGTTCCCCTCATGTACGATGAAAATGCACACTTTTATTGAGGTTTGATCCATCGTTAATAGGCTTCACTTTATACGAATTGGCCAGCAGTGTCACTAGGCAAACACTGTCACTGTCTGTCTGGCAATCGCAATCAGGCGATTTTCAGCATCCCACAGATAGGCATGTTCTGTCGCGTAGCCATCTGCTGCATGATCAGTAAATACTTTATATTTAAACCAATCATTCAACTGATGTTGTACTGGATGCACATAGGTCACCGTCCAGTTGAGGCTGCTGGCTGGTGCAATCTGCTTAAACATCGGCAATACACCGGGTGGCCAGATATCAAAAATTGCCAGCAGGTCAGCAACTTCAAATTTGCGGTTTGCATGTCTTTCCGGATCAAAACGGCACCATCCGCCAAAATCAGGATGATCACTCCCCGTGCATGGCAAATTCACTTCAGCCCAACGAACCTCAAACTGCTGGTAACATTCCGGCATACCTACGTTTGAAGGAATGCTAAACAGGCTTTCTGGAGCTGGATAATCCGGAGCAGATGCCTCCTGATGTACTTGAATAGTCGAGTCACGTGCTACACCAAAACTGGCTAACAAGATACTCTGCACTGCATCATCCTGCCACAGGCGAACTTCAACCGTAGTGACGGATTTACCCTCACGCAGAATTTCTGCAGTTAACCTGACTGGCCGTTGCTGGACCGGCCCCACAAAAGTCACGCTGGTGCTTAAAAGATGTTTCGCCGGGTCATTAATGCTCAGCACCGCTTTTTGCATCATCATCGCCGCAGCCAGACCACCATACAGGGTCCGTCCTTGTAACCATCCTGCTGGAAGATCAACCCATTCCTCAACAGCAATCGCTGCATACACCTGTTCCAGTGTCATTGTGCATCCCTGTGGTTCATTTTAGTTCTGATATCATTCAATAAATTTGAATTGATGTGAATGCTCAATGACTTCTCCGTCACTGAGCACTTTGGCAAATGATTTAATTTGGATCTTTATTCATGCAGTACTTTATAAATAGTACGAGCCATGACTTCACCTAAGCCTGGTACTAACATCAAGTCTTTCTCTGAAGCCTTCAGCACACCTTGAATGCCACCGAAATGGGTCAGCAGGTCACGACGGCGTTTTGGGCCCAGACCGGGAATCACTTCCAGAACTGAAGAGCCTCGTTTCTTGTCGCGTTTGGCACGGTGTTTGGTGATTGCAAAGCGGTGTGCTTCATCCCGTACCTGTTGAATCAGATGCAGGGCTTTATGATCTTCGGGAAGTTGAATCTTGGTGCCATCAGTAAAATGTAAAGTTTCCAAGCCTGGTTTACGTCCCTCACCTTTGGATACACCCACCATAAAAGCGTCCAGACCAAGATCCTGCATGACTTCCATTGCCATATGCAGCTGTCCCTTACCCCCATCAATCAGTAACAGGTCGGGCAACATATGCTTTTTATAACGTCGGGTCAGCGCCTGACGCATTGCAGCATAGTCATCGCCTTCGGTAATGTCGTTAATCGAGAACTGGCGATAATCCCGCTTACGCGCACCGCCACTATCAAACACCACACAGGATGCTACGGTTTCCTCACCCATGGTATGCGAGATATCAAAACACTCAATCCGATCCACAGGATGTCCCACCACCTGCTCCAGCTGATGGAAACGCTCATTCAATTCAAAGTGATTCGCCAGTTTCGATTTAATCCCTTGCAGCACATTCATTTGTGCCAGTTCCAGCCATTCGGCACGGGTTTCCCGAACCTTGGATTTAATCTGGATTTTTTTATCAAAATGCTGGGCCAATGCCTGTTCCAGCTCGTTACGATCAGTCACTTCTACATTGACGATCAGTTCTGCTGGAATTTCATCCGCAACCTGGAAATAGAAGTTGGCAATAAAATCACTCAACATCTGACTGAGATCATCACCCTGGATATCCGGGAAATAGCTTTTACCTCCCAGCATTTTACCATTACGCACATGCATGATCTGTACGCAGGTCACGCCGGCCTGATGGGCAATCGCCAGAATATCGGCTTCACCTTTGACCTTGTAGATCGCTTGATTGGCTTGAACATCACGTAACAGAGCCATACGGTCCCGATAAAATACAGCCTTTTCAAATTCGAGCTGTTCGGCAGCAGCTTCCATTTTGGCAATCAGCTGCTGATTCAGCTCCTTGGTATCGCCTTGCAAGAAGCGAATCGAGTTGTTGACATCTTCCTGATAGTCTTCAGGTGAAATCAGTCCGACACAGGGGCCTGAGCAACGCTTGATCTGGTATTGCAGGCAGGGGCGCTTACGCTGTGCAAAATAGCTGTTTTCACACTGGCGTACATTAAACAGTTTCTGTAAAACGATCAAGGTATCCTTGGCATTGTAAGCACTTGGATAAGGTCCAAAAAACTTGCCCGGTTGATGTTTGCCCTTGCCTCGACCTGCTGCAATCCGTGGATAAGGTTTATCACTAGACACAAAGATATAGACATAGGATTTATCATCGCGCAGCATGATGTTATACGGTGGACGATGCAGCTTGATCAGGTTTTGCTCTAACAGTAATGCTTCAGTTTCAGAACGCACCACCAAAGTCTGAATATCATAAATCCGCGCCACCAATGCTTGGGTTTTCGGATGTTCAAGGGTCTTGACGAAATAACTGGATACGCGGTTTTTCAGGTTTTTTGCCTTCCCCACATACAGCAATTCTCCATCCTTGCCATACATCCGGTATACCCCCGGAAGTGTGGTCATATTCGCCAGGATTTTTTCAATATGGGGACGCGCGTTCTCGTTCACCTGCAACCTATTTTTCACATGCAATATGCAGATAATGTGATGCTTATTGCCTGATTTTCAAGCGCGGTGACAAAATTACCATCAAGCCTGCCCACAAGTGAAGTTTATAAATATGCAATCCCGGTTAATTTATAGGCTCGCCGTTATACTGTGATTGCTAAAAGCTATAAATTTCAACTGATATCTTTGTTATGCTCGACGGGTTCGTTTTTGAGATTCCCCAAGATGACCACGCAGCATTCCGGTTTCCATATCGTCCAGCCTGGTACCTCCACGCATACTGCTTCGGAACGTGACCGCCTGATTGGCAAGCCACGCTTTCACTTTGAATCCAAGGCAGTCATGGACCTGCTTCGGGAACGGATTATTGGGCAGGATGCTGCGCTGAATGAAATTGAAAAGATGCTACATGTGGTCAAGGCTGATTTTTCCAGCCCGGATCGTCCCCTGTCCGTGACCTTGATGCTTGGCCCAACCGGAGTAGGTAAAACCGAGACCGTGCGCCTGATCGCCGAGGCTATCTATGGACGTCCAGATGCGTTTTGCCGTATCGACATGAATACGCTGGTGCAAGAACATTATGCCGCAGCGCTAACAGGTGCGCCCCCGGGTTATGTCGGCTCAAAAGAAGGTCATAGCCTGTTCGATGAAACTGCGATTGCAGGTAGCCATACCCGTCCGGGCATTATGCTATTTGATGAATTAGAAAAGGCTTCAACCGAAGTCATTCGAGGTTTAATGAACGTGCTTGATACAGGTCGTTTAACCCTTACAGCAGGCACCAAGACCATCGATTTTCGGAATTGTATGATCTTTATGACCAGTAATGTTGGCGCGCAAGCTGCCCAGCAATATCTGGAAAAGCTCAGTTATTTGCCGCAGCAGGTTCAGAATCTGTGCCTGAAAAAAGTACCGACACAGCGCATTATTGAAAAGGTCATGCAGCGTAAGTTTGATCCTGAATTTTTGAACAGGATTGACCGTACCCTGCATTATCAGGCTGTACAAAATGATGCTCTGCCACGACTGGTTGAGATTGAGCTGGAAAAACTCAATCAGCGATTACAGCATCAGAAGCGAACTGTGATCCTGACCGATACAGCCAAGGCCTATTTCTATCAAGGGCATGATATTCGCTACGGCGCACGTCATCTGGGTCGCAAGATGCGTACCGAACTAGAACCAGTTTTAGCGGTATATTTTTTAAATCAGCCTGAACAGTCTACGCTGAAGCTAGATTGCATTGAAGGCAATTTGGTGATTCAGCCCGAATAGCTTCAACCACAGAATGAGCGCTTAAGATGCCTGCTGGTTCTGTACCGCATTAATAAATGCCATCTGGTCTTTGGGTGAGATCAGCACAAATTTATTGGTTCCATCTTCACGATAATCCACGCGTAAACGTTTTAGGGACAAAGCAGGCGCAACAGATGAATAGTCAGTTGGAGTGACCGCCTGAATAGCAGCTACGGGAATCTGCCAGCTAAACCACATACTTTTGACGATCAATTGATCAGCAGTAAGCTGATATCGGGTATTCAGCACAGGCCACCAGATCATTACAATGGTTAGTATATAAACTGCGGTATGCAATGGATATTGCTGCATGGTGCCTTTGGCTGACATCACCAGCAGTAACTGTACCAAAAGTCCGGTCATACACACCAGAAAGGCCACCAGCCACCAGTCTTTTTTGGAACGAAATACCTGCATGTGTGCTCCCCCATTCTTAAAGCTATTGTAAATCTAAAAATAGGATCTACCAGCAGAATTACTTAACTCATCAGATATTTTAAAAATGATACAGCATGCAATAGCAATCATGAATTGCCGTATTGATTACTGTTATTTCCCTTTTAGTTTGTACTGTTTCTTGACCGCATACATCTTGTCATCGGCACAGCGGATCAGGCTGGCGCTATCCAGATAGCCGCTATTGGCATCGGCCTGATGAATCCCGACACTAAGACTGACCGGCATTGTCAGTTGGCTCAAAGTCTGCTCTACGCGTGGAATAAAGCTTTGCAAGGCATCTGCCTCGGTACAGTTCGGCAATACCACTAGAAACTCATCACCGCCATAGCGGAAACAGTAGTCTTCATCCCGGGCAATCTGCTTTAAGGTACTCGCTACTGCCTGAATCACCTGATCACCATAGACATGGCCATATTGGTCGTTTAACAGTTTAAAGTCGTTGATATCAATAAATACCACGGTCACAGGCGCATGCTGTTGCCGTGCACGATAAAGTAGTTCATTTAACATCGAAGTCAGGCTACGCACATTATAAAGCCCTGTCAGTGGATCCAGCCGGGACAGGGTTTCCATTTCCTGTGCATGTGCACCAAGTGCCATGGCATATTCCTGCAGTTTGTGATGGGAGCTATTCACTTCTTTGACCAGGCTCCAGATATAGGTTTCAACCACCAAGGTAATATCAAAGGTATACAGTTTTTCCAGGGTGTCCTGCACCTGCCGCGCCAGGGCTGCATCCGCCACATACTGTTCCACCAGTTTAAAGATGCCTAATTTAATCTGATGCAAGGCAGCCAGATACAGACGCGGCTCTACCCCAATACGTTTATGCACCAATCCGATACGCAAGCGGTTATTGACATAGACACTGTCATAGCAGCCAGAAAACAGATCCAGAATATATTGATGCTGGGCGACCTTGAGGCGTTTAAGCGTATCGACATCACCAATCAGATTATTAATTTCGGGTACAGAGGTTTGATAGTCATAAAATTCGGCCACAGTGTCCTGTAAGCCTGGCTCTATCAGTTCACGCACAGTCGCCAGTGCTGCCAGGGCTTCTTCGGTCAGTCCAAGTAATTGCTTGCGTCGCTGGATGTCGGGCAATGAAATCTGCATCTGCTGCATCAGCGTCTGATCTGTCAATTTCATGCAGTGATCTTCTTATTATTGTTCTAGGTTTTTACTTATTTTCACCCATTCTAAGCCGGGCCGATTCACAATCCCAGCCAGCTTATCGGCAAACTACTACCTCACAACCAAACTGCAACAAAGCTGGACTTGGAGCGCGATTTTGATCAGGCTGCAAAACAGCAACAAAGAAATTCTCTGACCTAAATTGACTTTTTTGACAGTAAAACAATTTTTTCAAAGACTTGAAAAGCCTCGCTATCACCCAATATAAATGGAGTTCTCATTAAAAAATTGTGAGCTGAAACAAAATCTTCAGTTCATTGTGCTTGATAAGAGCCATACTAGAACGCATAACAGCGAAAACAGTTCAGGCAAAAATAGATGACCCTTGCGTCACGGCTTGATACAACTTGTTATGTTCTTTTTGGATATAGTTATCGTAAGATTGGCGAAGCATAAATATGCGCAGGAATCGCGCATAGGCTCTTCACAACATCAACTTAGAAGTCCTCCAAAATAAAGGAGATCAGGCATGATCCACGCTGGCAATGCCATTACCGTCCAAATGCTTTCGGACGGAATTGCAGAATTCCGCTTTGACTTACAAGGTGAGTCGGTCAACAAATTTAACCGTGCAACAATTGAAGATTTTAAAGCTGCAATTGACGCGGTAAAAGCAGACGCTGACATTAAAGGTTTAATCGTCACTTCAGCGAAGTCAACCTTCATCGTAGGTGCAGACATTACTGAGTTCGGTGCGAACTTCGCGCAAGGCGAACAGGCAATTGTAGAATGGGCCTTGCCTGTTCATGACATCTTCAACTCTTTTGAAGATTTAGACATTCCTAAAGTTGCTGCAATCAATGGTCAAGCATTGGGTGGCGGTTTTGAAATGTGTCTGGTGTGTGACTACCGTGTCATGTCAGAAGCAGCTGCTGTTGGCTTGCCTGAAATCAAACTGGGGATCTTCCCGGGCTTCGGTGGTACTGTTCGTTTAAGCCGTGTGATCGGTATCGACAATGCAGTTGAATGGATGGCAATGGCCAATCCGAAGAAACCTGCTGCTGCGCTGAAAGACGGTGCTGTTGATGCAGTCGTTGCTGCGGACAAACTGCAAGACGCTGCAATTGATCTGGTTAAACAAGCGATTGCAGGTCGTCTAGACTGGAAAGCAAAACGCCAGGAAAAACTAGATCCTGTTAAGTTGAACATGCTTGAGCAAATGATGGCGTTCAATACAGCGAAAGGTGCGGTTCTTGCAAAAGCAAACCCTGCTCAATACCCAGCGCCAAAATTGATGCTTGATTCACTACAGGCAGGTGCAAGCCTTCCACGTAATGAAGCATTAAAAGCAGAAGCACAAGGCTTTGCCAAAGCTGCGGTAACACCGCAAGCAGGTGCGTTGATTGGTCTATTCATCAACGATCAAGTGGTGAAGAAAACTTCCAAGAAATATGAGAAAGGTGCACACCCTGTGAACCAAGCGGCTGTATTAGGCGCAGGTATCATGGGTGGTGGTATTGCTTACCAGGCGGCAAGCAAAGGCACACCAATCATCATGAAAGACATTGGTAATCCACAACTTGCTTTAGGTATGAAAGAAGCAAACGGCTTACTGACCAAACAAGTTGAACGCAAGAAAATGAAGCCTGCACAAATGGGTGAAACTCTTGCGCGCATCCGCCCAACTTTAAGCTATGACGAGTTTAAAGAAGTGGACATCGTGATTGAAGCGGTGACTGAAAATCCAAAAGTGAAAGGTATCGTACTGAAAGAAACTGAAGCGAAAGTTCGTGAAAACACGATCATTGCTTCGAATACGTCTACGATTTCAATCACGCGTCTGGCTGAAAACCTGGAGCGTCCTGAAAACTTCGTGGGTATGCACTTCTTTAACCCAGTGCACATGATGCCATTGGTAGAAGTGATCCGCGGTGCGAAGACTTCTGACGAAGCGATTGCAACCACTGTGGTACTTGCTCAGAAAATGGGTAAAACACCGATTGTTGTGAATGACTGCCCGGGCTTCCTGGTGAACCGTGTATTGTTCCCTTACTTTGGTGCGTTCGACCTTCTACTGAAAGATGGTGCTGACTTCCAGCAAATCGACAAAGTGATGGAAAAATTCGGCTGGCCTATGGGTCCTGCTTACTTGATGGACGTTGTGGGTATTGATACTGGCGTTCACGGTGCAGAAGTGATGGCGGAAGGTTTCCCTGACCGTATGAAGCCTGACTACAAAGGTTCAATCCAGGTGATGTACGAAAACAAACGTCTAGGTCAAAAGAATGACGTTGGTTTCTACAAATACGAATTGGACCGTAAAGGCAAGAAAGCCAAAGTGGTTGATCCAACTGCATACGAACTTGTGGCTTCTGTTGCAACTGCGGAAAAACGCGAATTTGATGCTCAGGAAATCATTGACCGTATGATGCTTGCTTTCTGTAACGAAACTGTTCGTTGCCTGGAAGACAACATTGTAGCAACACCTGCTGAAGCAGATATGGCGATGATCATGGGTGTAGGTTTCCCTCCATTCCGTGGCGGTCCATGCCGTTATATCGACCAGACTGGTGTTGCTGAATACGTTGCGCTTTGCGACAAGTACGCACACTTAGGTAAGGCTTATGAAGCGCCAGAAATGCTGCGTGACATGGCTGCTAACAATAAAAAATTCTACGGTTAAGGAGCAACGTGAATGGCTACTTTAAATCCACGTGACGTTGTCATCGTTGATGGCGTACGTTCAGCAATGGGTAAAACCAAAAATGGTATGTTCCGCAATGTACGTGCAGACAGCCTTTCTGCTGAACTTGTACGTGCGCTTGTTGCTCGTAACCAGTTCGATGTCAACGAAGTTGAAGACGTAATCTGGGGCTGTGTCAACCAGACTCTAGAACAAGGTATGAACATCGGTCGTAACATCGCGTTACTGGCAGATCTTCCTAAGACTGTTGCAGGTCAAACGGTTAACCGTCTGTGTGGTTCGTCTATGCAGGCAATCCATACTGCTGCGGCACAAATCATGACTGGCCAAGGTGATGTGTTCATCATTGGTGGTGTTGAGCATATGGGTCACGTAGGTATGATGCACGGCATCGACCTGAACCCAGAAGCATCTAAGCACTATGCAAAAGCGTCGAACATGATGGGCTTAACCGCTGAAATGTTAGGTCGTATGAATGGCATTACTCGTGAAGAACAAGATGCGTTCGGTGTTGAATCTCACCGCCGTGCTTGGGATGCGACTCAGGAAGGTCGTTTCAAAAACGAAATCATCGGTATTGAAGGTCATGATGCCAACGGCTTTAAACAGCTTTGCGACATCGACGAAGTGATCCGTCCTGATGCAAATCTTGAAGCGTTCAAAGCATTACGTCCAGTATTCGATCCGAAAGGCGGTTCTGTGACTGCTGCGACTTCTTCAGCGTTGTCTGACGGTGCGTCTGCAATGTTACTGATGTCTGCCGAACGTGCTCAAGCTTTAGGTCTTAAGCCACGTGCTGTAATTCGCTCTATGGCGGTTGCAGGTTGTGATGCTGCGATCATGGGCTTTGGTCCTGTTCCGGCAACACAAAAAGCCCTTAAACGCGCTGGTCTTGCAATTTCTGATATTCAAACTTTTGAATTGAACGAAGCATTTGCTGCACAGGGTCTGTCTGTTCTTAAAGGCTTAGGCATTTATGACAAGCAAGACATCGTGAACCATAACGGTGGTGCGATTGCACTTGGTCACCCATTGGGTTGTTCTGGTGCGCGTATCACAACAACGTTGTTGAACGTAATGGAACAGCAAGATACACAAATTGGTCTTGCGACGATGTGTATTGGTCTTGGTCAAGGTATCGCAACAGTGATCGAACGTGTTTAATTCTTAAATACGTGACCAAAAGAAACCCCGCAAAAGCGGGGTT
>NZ_DEZM01000171.1:0-8212 GCF_002364825.1 Acinetobacter sp. UBA3132
ATGCTGATCTAAAAAATAAAAAAGCGAGCCGAAGCTCGCTTTTTTATTTTTTAACTCTTAAGAAGCCAAGTTAGTCACCAGGTTATAGAACCAAGGTAGTGTCGTCGCCAAAATCACAGACATTGCTAAACCAAACATCAACTTCATTGCATCTTTGCTGACGTTCCGTGAAGTACGGTGTTTGCTCACACCATTGACGATCATCGAGATCGCAAACTCACGACCGGCCAATAGACCCAAGAACACCCATGTGGTACTCATTGGAATGTTGCTCCACTCTTTGAAGATCAACAAGATAATGGCATAGATAAAGTCAACAATGGTTGCTGCACGAACATCGGTTACATCGGTTTTGGTATCGACGATCTTCTGGATTGCACCACCACGTTGGTACAGAATCACACCCAGCAAGACCACGAATACCGCAATCGCAAACATCAGGAATTCAAATGGAACCTGACGTGGCACATACACAAAGATATTGGCTAAGTCCTGGATCAACCATTGGCTCCACAAGAAACCGGTTGATAACCATTGTAAGATCATCCATTTGGTCGAATGCTCTTGGTCTTTGGTTTGGTTAAAGTACACCGTCATTTTGTTGGCAACAAAACGGTAAATCACCAAAGCTGAGATGAAGGCTACAGCATAACCCATCATCGATTTCACCATCATCGAACCTAAGCTCGCTGGAGAGAAAATGGTGAGCACCAAGAATGTAGTACTGACTGGAATACCATATTTGGTTAATAACAAGAGTAGAATTGGCGGTACAATATACAGCCAGGTAATCCCACCCTCAGGGAATGGAATCGTTTCGAGACGGCCATAAGAGGCATCTCCTACCCCTGATGCATACCAGCCATAGACCAAAACCACCACAAGGATGACGCTGATATAAATCCACAGCAGCCACCAAGGTCGATGTGAATTTGATGAGATAAAGGTTCCCAATGTCTGAGGCACATCATTGCCGACAATGGAGTAGGCTGCTAGACAGAAGCCGATAACCATCAAGATTTCGATAGACATAAAACATACCTGCTGAGGGAGATCAGCATTACTGTAAGATGTGGCCAAGATTATGACGTTTTTATTGCAGTTTCATGACAGAAACGTCATATATTCTTGTAACACTAGCCGGTTTCAATACATTTATTACTTTTCAGCAAGCAGTTGCTATTTCTGCTAAACCCCACTTATCCAACTGATATCAATGAGCTTTCATGGTTATATTTCATGTCATAAATACCAGAATAAGACACTGATTTAGTACAACGGATGGGGTGAATTGATTTAAACTGAGCCCACATTCAAAATTACATGACTTTCTAAATATCACATGAATGCCACGCCCACCCATCAAGCGCTGCAACCCGAATTTAGACTGCTGGTCTTATTGGTATCGATCGGCTTTTTCATGCAAGGTCTGGACACCACGATTATCAATACTGCCCTGCCTGCAATTGCGCTTAGCCTGCAGGAAGATCCGTTGCGGATGCATAGTGTGGTGGTGGCTTATGTACTTTCGGTTGCAGTCTGTATTCCCTTGAGTGGCTGGCTGGCAGATCGTTTTGGTGTACGTAATACCTATTTTAGCGCCATCATTATTTTTACGCTTGCATCAATAGGTTGTGCTGTCTCAAACAGCCTGAATGAACTCCTGCTCTATCGGGTTCTGCAAGGCATTGGTGGTGCTTTGCTGCTACCAGTCGGCCGTCTGGCAATGCTGAAGATTATTCCACGCACCCAGTTTCTGGCTGCAATGAGCCTGATGAGTCTGGCCGGCCTGATTGGTCCCCTGATTGGCCCGACGCTAGGTGGCTGGATGGTCGAATACCTGTCCTGGCAATGGGTATTTCTGATTAACCTGCCGATTGGCCTGCTTGGCACCCTGATTACCTTCAAAGCCATGCCGAATGTTACTGAACCGGATGTGGCGAAGTTTGACTATGCCGGTTTTGTTATGCTGGTGGTGGCGATGGTCGGGCTATGTCTGGGCATTGAGAACTTTGCCAATCCGCAATATCCATTGTGGTGGAGTCTCAGCTTAGTTGCAGCTGGGTTCCTGTTTTCGCTGATCTATGCCTATCATTCACATACCCATAGCAATGCCCTGTTCCGCAGCAAGCTGTTTAAAAACCGGATTTATTCTATTGGGATTCTGGGTAATTTCTTTGCCCGTCTTGGTGGTAACTCCATTCCTTTCCTGTTACCACTAATGTTGCAGGTCGCGTTTGGTTTTGAACCCTTTATTACCGGTTTGCTGATGATTCCAACTGTATTAGGCTCGTTGGCTTCCAAACCCATTATTCGCAAGATCATTCAGCACTTTGGCTATCGCCAGGTGTTACTGGTAAATACTTTGCTGGTGGGGCTATGTATTGCCAGCTTTGCCCTGACTACGGCGGATACACCGATCTGGCTACGTGCGATTCATTTCTTTATTTTTGGTATCCTGAACTCACTGCAGTTTGTTTCCATGAATACTTTAACCCTAAAAGACTTAAGTCAGCAGGATGCCAGCAGTGGCAACAGTTTTCTGTCCATGATCATGATGCTATCGATGAGTATTGGGGTCGCACTGGCAGGTACGCTGGTAAATATGTTTAGTGCCTACTTTGGCGCTGAACAGCTGGATAATGCATTCCATCTCGCCCTGATCTGTCTGGGCTGTTTGAATATCATTGCCGCCTATATTTTCTGGCATATTCCCAAGGATACGCCAGTATGATCATCATCCCGATACAAGATAAATCGGTATAAGCTAGATAGAGTCAGATTTTGAAGAACGTGATGAAAAAGCCAGACAAGCATTATCCACCTCTTTGGGCAGCAATCATGAGTGTCATTCTGCTGCTTGCTGTGGTCGGTGCAATCTGGTGGCTATTGCTGAAACCGCTACCTGCCAACGCTTCCGAATATGACATTCATGGTTTTGATGTTTCGCATCATCAAAAAGAGATTAACTGGCAGCAGATCCCCAAAGATAAATACCGCTTTGTCTATCTGAAATCGAGCGAAGGCGGCGACTTTAAGGACAGCAAATTTCAGGAAAACTGGCTTAAGGCTCGCGAACAGGGTTTGCTGGTCGGTGCCTATCATTTTTATCGCCTCTGTCGGGAGGGTAAGATTCAAGCGCAAAACTTTATCGAAAGCGTACCGAATAAAGCGGATGCCTTACCTCCAGTAATCGATCTTGAATATGACAGTAACTGCATCAATACCTATTCCAAGGAACAGTTACTCAAAGAAATCCAGGTCATGCATGACCTGCTCAAACAGCACTACGGCAAGCAGCCGATGTTCTATACCTCGAAAGCTTTCTACAATATTGTGCTGGTAGGACAATTTACTGACGTACCGCTCTGGATACGTGAATACAAGGGTCTGCCTGAGCTCAAAGATAATCCGAAATGGCATTTCTGGCAGCATACCAGTCAGGGTCAGATCAAAGGTATTGCAACGACTGTAGACCTGAATGTGTTTTATGGTTCGGAAAAGGACTGGCTGAATTTTTTAAAACAGAATGGTATTAAGACTGCACCTGCACAAAAATCGGCAAAATAATTCTACAATTGCAATGTAATCAAAAATAAAAGGATAAATAGCTGTGAAGCTTGGAAAAATTATCGTGACTACCATTCTGATAGTGGTAGTCATACTGGGGGGAATAAGCACTTATTTACGCCAACCTTCAGGTCAGCTGCGTGACTTTGACGCGTGGCAAGCCAAATCCAATACATCCGCAGAAGGCTTAAATGTCCGCTTCTTTGGGGTGTCAACCTTGCTGTTTGATAATGGTCAGGAACAGATTTTAATTGATGGCTTCTTTAGCCGTCCCAGTCTTTGGCATGTTCTCAGTTCTAAGGTTTCCAGCGATTCTAGGTTACTTCAGAAGATTATTCAGGAGGAACAGCTGGATCGGACACAGGCGATTTTAGTGACCCATAGCCATTATGATCATGCTCTGGATATTCCTGAACTGGCTGCCCTGTTACCTCAACCCCAGATCATCGGATCGAATAGCACCCTGAATATTGCACGCAGTCATCCAGAGGTAAAAGCCTCCCAGCTACGGCGTGCTGTATCAGCGTAATCGCTCCGATCGGGACAGTTTAAAGTCACTCCACTTGCTTCCGCACATACGCCTCCAACACCCGTAAATGATGATCTCGGTGAAGAAATTACAGCACCACTGAAACTGCCTGCCAAGTTTTCCGAATTTAAAGAAGGCGGCAGTTTTGACTATCTGATTGAACATGACAGACAACGAATTCTGGTTAAAGCGAGCACAGGGTTTATTCCGGGACAGTTCAAGAATGTTCAGGCCGATATTTTATTTTTAGGCATAGCCCAGCTATCGCGACAGCCTGAGGATTATCAGAAATCTTATCTGCAACAAACGCTGGCAACGGTAAAACCCAAGATTGTCATTCCGATTCACTGGGATGATTTCTTTCAGCCGCTAGATCAACCCTTACAATTTTTGCCACGCTTTGCCGATAATGCTCCAGAGAGTATGCGAATTCTGATCAAAGCGGCTGAAGCGCAACAGATTCAGGTTGTGCTACTGAGTAATAGTCAACCCTATAATCTTTTGAAATCAGCATCTTCCCAAGTGCCTTAAAGCCTTTTAAGATGGCATATGCGTAAAATTATCCATATCGATATGGACGCCTTCTACGCCTCGGTAGAACTGCGTGAACGTCCGGAACTAAAACATTTGCCTGTGGTGATCGCTTCGCATCATCCACGGGCTGTGGTTGCGGCTGCCTCGTATCCAGCTCGGGAATTTGGTGTGCATTCTGCCATGCCAATGAGTCAGGCACGCAAACGTTGTTCGCAGCTGATTGTGATTGAACCGGATTTTCAGAAATACCGTGAGGTTTCCTCACAGATCCATCAGATTTTTCAAAAATATACAGCAGTTATTGAACCACTTTCACTGGATGAAGCCTATCTGGATGTGACTGATAATCTGCTGCAAATCCCCAGTGCAACAGAAGTTGCGATGCGTATCCGTGAAGACATTTTTCAGCTGACTAGACTCACCGCTTCTGCGGGTGTTGCACCAAATAAATTCCTGGCCAAAGTTGCTTCAGACTGGCATAAACCGAATGGCATTTGTGTGATCAAGCCTTCACAGGTACAGGCCTTTATTCAGGATTTACCGCTTAAGAAAATTCCCGGGGTCGGCAAGGTTACGCAGGAAAAATTGAAAAGTCTCAATCTGGAAACGCTGGGTGATTTGCAACAGATGGATGAAGCTGTCCTGATTCAGCATTTTGGCAAATACGGCAAGCGGCTGTATCTCTATGCACAAGGCATCGATGAACGTCCGGTCGAAACCGAACGTGAACGCCAGCAGATTTCCAAGGAAACCACCTTTGGTGATGACCTGCTACTTAGCCAGTGCAGCCCTTACTGGGATCAACTGATCCAGCAGGTCTGGAACAGTCTGGAAAAGAAACAGCTGACTGCACGTGGCATTACCGTGAAACTCAGGCTAAAAAATTTCCAGATCATGCAACATAGCCGCAGCTTCCGTTCCGTGCTTAAAAATCCGCTAGAGCTACATCAGGCGTTACAGTTCTTGCTGCAGGATATGCATCTGGATCCAGCCCTGCAATTTCGCCTGATTGGTGTTGGAGTGTATCAGCTGTCACCTCGCCAGCAAGAAGCACAACTGTCCCTGCTTTAAAGTAAACTGAGCAAGAAGTAGTCACTAGTTTAAAAAGCCAACAACTTTATTTTTACCATTGTATGTTTTTAGAGTAATCTATCCGCGCAATGCATTATCCATGTATATGCTGAGATGCTGAAAATCACCTTTACTTTCAGCATGCTGTCCTGTGATTGGCGTGACGATCAAATCCGAATATTACAGGGCAACTCTGTTCTCCCCATGGAATCCTATCCTGCATGTCTTCTGCAAATTCAATTTCTTTTCAAGAACAACGCGCGCGAAAAGCAGCGCTTTCCAGTTTTATTGGTGCTGTTGTCGACTGGTACGATTTTCTTCTTTACGGCATTGTCGCAGCCCTGATTTTTAAAGATCAATTTTTTCCCAGTATTGGCAACAATATGGGCACATTAGCCGCCTTGGCAACCTTCGGTGTCGGCTTTCTGTTTCGTCCACTCGGTGGTGTAGTGTTTGGTCACTTCGGTGACAAACTCGGCCGTAAAAAAATGCTGGTACTCACTGTCATCCTCATGGGGATTTCTACTGTCGGAATTGGCCTGTTGCCGAATTTCGAAGCCATTGGCTGGTGGGCGCCTGTACTGCTGGTGACCTTACGTGCCATTCAAGGTTTTGCCGTCGGTGGTGAATGGGGTGGCGCTGCCCTGATGGCGGTGGAAAATGCGCCGAAAGGCAAAAAAGCCTTTTACAGTAGTGGCGTTCAGGTTGGTTATGGTGTCGGTTTAGTTCTCGCTACGGGTGCTGTATCACTGATCATTGCGACTCTAGGCGAAGAGGCATTTTCGGACTGGGCATGGCGTATTCCATTTATTGCCAGTATTGTGCTGATCGGCATTGCCATGTGGATTCGGCGTGATCAGGAGGAGTCACAAGAATTTGTCGAAAAAGTGGTTAAAGCCAAGCAACATCCAACCAAACTGCCAATTTTTCAGGCGATCAGCAAGCATCCTAAAGCATTCCTGTACATTATTGCCTTGCGTATGACCGAGCTGCTCACCATGTATCTGGTGACCAATTTTGCACTGAATTATTCCACCAATAATCTGGGCATGGACAAGCAATTCTTCCTGAATATCACCCTGATGGTCGGTGCGATTAGTTGTATCAGTATTCCGTTCTTTGCCTGGATCTCAGACAAAATTAACCATAAAACCATGTGTGTTTGGGGTGGTTTAATCGGTGCCTTGTCGGCTTTCCCGTTCTTTATGGCGCTGGATGCTCAAAATACCTGGATGATTATTGTTGGCTCAATTCTACTGGCCAATATCGCGCATGACATGGTAGTCAGTGTACATCAACCCATCTTTACCTCACTGTTTGGTACCGAGTATCGTTACAGTGGCGCCGGTGTAGGTTATCAGGTAGCAAGTATTATTGGTGGTGGTTTTACCCCAATGATTGCGGCTTCCTTAGTGATTTGGGGTGATGGTTCATGGCATTATGTAGCCATCTATCTTGCTGTGGGCTGTCTACTGACTGCATTGGTTGCTGCCCTGATGCCAAAAACCCAGGATTAAACTCATGACTGTTCAACGTTTGCATGTGTCTCAACGCTTCTCTGAAATCGCGATTTCAGGCAATCTCGTTCATCTGGCAGGTCAACTGGCCAGTGATTTTGATCTGGATATTAAAGGTCAGACACAGCAAACTTTAGACATTATTGATCAGTTCCTCGCAGATGCGGGAACAGATAAGAGCCACATCATGTCAGTTACCATTTATCTCAAAGATATTGAGCGTGACTATGCAGCTTTTAATGAAGTGTGGGACACATGGGTAGCTGATATTCAGGCCCTGCCGCGTACCTGTGTAGAAGCCAAGTTGTATGATCCACGGGTATTGGTCGAACTGACCGTCGTCGCAGTAAAACCGGAATAATGCCGATAGAACTGGTCTTCCAATAAAAAAAGCATGCGATCTGCATGCTTTTTTTATTTGTGCCAGCTGTATTAACTTACTGTCTTTACTTTAGGCCGACCCAGAGCGGAGTAAAGTGGAAACTTCTTTAGTGCAGTCAGGTTATTCAGATTGACTAGACTGTCCTCCTCACCCTGTTCGTTCAGGAAGTCACGACGCAGGTGATGATATTCCGGAATATCTTCATAACGGATTACCCGATAGCCTGCCATAGTCAGCAAGGCATCCTGATACTGGGATTGTTGTGGGCGTTTCAAAATCATCGGATCGTCCACGGCCACGATGGCAACAACCAGATGATCCTGATCTAAAACCACAAAGTCCGCGACCAGATTGCGATATTTGTTACGGGTACGAAAAAATTTGGTGGTCAACAGCGCATCATAGGAGACATGGGCCAGAATGATGTTCTCTGGCAGAATTTCCTTTAGACGGGTGTAAGTCAACTGTTGATTCAGGTTAAAAATGGCGCGCTGCTTCAACACACTGTCTTGCTGTTTGCCGCTGTTCCGTACTCTCTTATATGCCATCAGGATGGTGCACAAGAGCAGAAAACTGCCAATTATGATATAGGTGGCCATGCGTTAGTCC
>NZ_DEZM01000145.1:0-4312 GCF_002364825.1 Acinetobacter sp. UBA3132
GATCTCATTTTAAATATAAAAAATTTAATTGCTTCTGATTTTTTAAGACCTGTTAATACTTAAGAATAATTTTCAATTAATCATATAAACCATTATCTTCCTATAGCTTATTTTATTTTAATTTTATTTATCAACTTAGTATAATCCACCCTTAGATCTAACTATCCACATTTCCAACTTATCAAAGAAAATTAATAATCAATAAATAATTAATTATTTTTAAACCCAATAATTTACATTTCTAAAAATAAAAATATAAAAACACCATTCAATTTGAGTGGTTTTTTCCTTTAAATCAAATGATCCGAGAAATTAGTTTTACTCTTTATAACGATCTTGTTTGCTTGAATCCCGAGTAAAAAATACTGTTTTGTACGAAGTGCAAGGAGGCAAAGCACTGATTTAAATGAAGCGCAAGAAGTGAAAGCACTGCTTTCATCTATTTGAGGCACGAAGTTCAACTCAAATAAATTAGTTTTTTTACAAGACATAAAAAAGCCCCTGTTAAAAACAAGGGCTTTTCGACTTAGAAATTAGAACTTAGTTCTTTTCTTTGTCTACGATTTTGTTTGCTTGAATCCAAGGCATCATCGCACGAAGTTTGTTACCCGTTACTTCGATACCGTGAGCAGCATTTTGACGACGACGTGCAGTCATAGATGGGTAGTTCAACGCACCTTCTTGGATGAACATCTTCGCATATTCACCTGATTGAATACGTTTAAGTGCATTGCGCATTGCTTCACGAGACTGTTCGTTAATAACTTCAGTACCCGTTACATATTCGCCGTATTCAGCGTTGTTAGATACTGAGTAGTTCATGTCCGCGATACCGCCTTCGAACATTAAGTCAACGATCAATTTAAGTTCGTGTAAACATTCGAAGTATGCCATTTCAGGCGCATAACCAGCTTCAACCAAAGTTTCGAAGCCCATTTTAACCAATTCAACAGCACCACCACAAAGAACTGCTTGCTCACCAAATAAGTCAGTTTCAGTTTCTTCACGGAAAGAAGTTTCGATGATACCTGTACGGCCGCCACCAACACCTGATGCATAAGAAAGCGCAACGTTACGAGCGTTACCAGAAGCATCTTGATGAATAGCGATCAGGTCAGGAACACCTGAACCACGTTGATATTCAGAACGCACAGTGTGACCAGGCGCTTTAGGCGCAACCATGATTACGTCAAGATCAGCACGTGGAACAACCTGGTTGTAAAGAACAGAGAAACCGTGAGCAAATGCAAGAGTCGCGCCTTCTTTGATGTTTGGCTCAATTACGTCACGGTAAAGTTGAGATTGGAACTCGTCTGGAGTCAAGATCATCACTACGTCAGCTTGTGCTACAGCAGCAGGAACTTCAGCAACTTTAAGACCTGAATTTTCAGCTTTCTTCCAAGAAGCAGAGTTCGCACGTAAACCTACAGTTACGTCAACACCAGAATCTTTCAGGTTAAGCGCATGCGCGTGGCCTTGTGAACCGTAACCAATGATCGCTACTTTCTTAGATTGGATGATAGATAAGTCACAGTCTTTATCGTAAAAAATTTGCATTGCTGTCTCCGCTTAAATGCTTGTTTGTCCGTTAAATCAGGCAATGACCCTTAAATTTACATTGCCTGATACCCTCTTCTTATTCAGATGAGGAAATACTTAAAATTTAGATGGTGAGTACTTTTTCGCCGCGTGCGATACCCGAAACACCTGAACGAACCACTTCTAAAATGGTATGTTCTGCAAGTGCGTCAATAAACGCATCCACCTTTTCAGTTGTACCTGCAATTTGAATGGTATAAGTCGTTGGTGTTACATCAACAATCTGACCACGGAAAATATCGGCAGTACGTTTGATTTCATCACGCGATGAACCGAGTGCTTTGACTTTAATGAGCATCAGTTCACGTTCAATATGCGCACCTTCTGACAGATCCACTACTTTTACCACTTCAACTAATTTATTCAGCTGTTTAGTAATTTGTTCGATCTTGTGATCATCGCCATAAGTAGTCAATGTCAAACGAGAAAGTGTTGGATCTTCAGTTGGCGCAACGTTTAATGTTTCGATGTTGTAGCCACGTTGTGAGAATAAACCCACTAAACGGGAAAGCGCGCCTGCTTCGTTTTCAACAAGTACAGAGATGATATGTCTCATGCTGTGCGCTCCCCTTTTGCCAACCACATATCCTGCATTGACTGACCTGCAATAAGCATCGGATAAACGTGCTCAGAGCGATCAACCATTACGTTAATAAATACGCACTTATCATTGATTGCCATCGCCTCTTCAAGCTTAGACTCAAGCTCATCTGCATGATCAATCTGAATACCAACATGACCATAAGCTTCCATCAATTTTGCAAAGTCCGGCAATGACTCTACATAAGAGCTAGAGTGACGACCTTCATAGTTCATATCCTGCCACTGTTTTACCATACCCAATGCACGGTTGTTCAGGCACAGAATTTTCACGTTCAAGCCGTATTGCTTACAGGTTGAAAGCTCCTGGATACACATCTGGATCGATGCTTCACCAGTGATACACACCACTTGCTGATCCGGAAATGCAAGCTTAGCCGCCATTGCATATGGCAGACCTACGCCCATCGTTCCTAAACCACCTGAGTTGATCCATTGACGTGGACGCTTGTAGCGATAGTGCAATGCGCCGAACATCTGGTGCTGACCCACGTCAGAGGTGATGATCGCTTCGCCATTGGTCACTTTGTCGAGCGCACGAACTACTTGTTGAGGCTTCATCGAACCATCAGTCGGTAGATCAAACTTCAAGCAGTTCACTTGACGCCATTCATCAATTTGCTTCCACCATGCCGCAATCGCTTCAGGATTTGGCTTGGACACATTCATCTGTTTCAGCTGGTTCAGCATTTCGTTTAGTACAGGCTCTACTGCACCCACGATTGGAATGTGCGCCATGATGGTTTTAGAAATCGTCGCTGGGTCAATATCAATGTGAATGACCTTGGCATTTGGACAGAATTTCGCAGGATTATTGGTTACACGGTCATCGAAACGCGCACCAATACACAGAATCACGTCTGCATTGTGCATGCTCATGTTGGCTTCGTAAGTACCGTGCATACCGAGCATGCCCAGGAACTGTGGATCATCGCCCGGGAATGCACCAAGACCCATCAAGGTATTGGTTACTGGGAAGCCCAACAGATGTGCAAGTTCAGTCAATTGTGCTGAAGCATTGCCTTGAACCACACCACCGCCAGAATAAATCACCGGGCGTTTAGCATGAATCAGTTCGTCAATCGCTTTACGGATTTGACCTGAATGACCACGGTATGGTGGCTGATACGAACGCATCTTCACTTTTTCAGGATATTCGTAAGCAAATTTCTCTGCTGGATTGGTCGCATCTTTCGGAATATCAACAACGACTGGACCTGGACGACCAGAAGCAGCGATATAGAATGCTTTTTTGATAATTGCCGGAATTTCACTGGCATGACGAACCTGGAAGCTGTGCTTCACAATCGGACGGGAAATACCGACCATGTCCGTTTCCTGGAACGCATCCTCACCAATTAAGTGACTTGCAACCTGACCAGACAGGATCACCATTGGAATGGAATCCATATAAGCTGTTGCAATTGGGGTTACGGTATTGGTTGCGCCCGGACCTGAAGTCACCAGCACAACACCGGTCTTGCCTGTCACGCGTGAGTAAGCATCGGCCATGTGACCAGCAGCCTGTTCGTGACGTACGAGGTAATGATTAATTTTGTCTTGTTGAAATAGCGCGTCGTAGATATGTAGAACTGCGCCGCCTGGATATCCAAAAACATGTTCAACGCCTTCATCCGCTAATGCGCGAACGAGCATTTCACCACCAGATAGAAGTTCCAACGTGATTCACCCTAATATTATTCACTGCACAAATGGGAGGCATTTGCAGTGTTCATTCATTAACTGTCTGCACTGTTATAGCACATAAATTTCATAGTTTTCATAGCAATAGGAAAAAAAATCTGGCCTCTTTACTGTTCGAGCAATACAAGACCTAAAACATGTTGGGATAAACATATTTTGCTTAGCTTTGTTCAATTTCTCGGCTAGAGAAATCGCCCACTGCATGAAATGACACTTATTCGAAGGGTGATCGATCTAAGGCATATAAAACTATTGCAGCATTCTTGTGTTTTCAGTCTGTAAAGTCAAGTTCAAAAAACACTCTGTTTCATCTAGCTTTTAGGGTTTTTGCTGTTTTTCTAAACTTTTATTCAAGGTATAGCTTCATAGACCTTCTTTATCCAGCAAAAATATTTAATAAAATCATTAT
>NZ_DEZM01000144.1:0-3384 GCF_002364825.1 Acinetobacter sp. UBA3132
ATATTCAACAGTTACTTTTAATATTCCTAAAAAAGCCGATGGTGAATTAAAACTCAGCTTTACCGATGTTGAAGTTCAGCATGAGCGTGCCCGTAATAATGCTACTTATAACTATCAGGATGCAGCTTTTACATCGGTAGAAATGTATGAAGACAAAAAGCTGAATGAAAAGATCATGAGCAGTATGCTACCGGTGCACCGTGGCAGCTTCTTTGGTCCGATCTACCAGTTCTTTGCCATGGTCGCGTCACTGCTGATGCCACTTTTCTTTGTGACCGGCTGGATGCTGTATCTGAAGCGTCGTAAACAGAAGAAATTAACCCTTGCCGCACGTCAAGGCGCTACAGCCGTCGATATTGATCCAAATGCCAAGCCTTGGCTGATTGCTTATGCCACACAAACCGGTGTTTCTGAACAGCTGGCATGGCGTACCGCAACTGCCTTGCAACAAGCACATCAACCAGCAACGGTAAAAGCCGTACAACAGCTGACGCTGGCTGATCTGCAACAGGCTGAACAGGTGCTCTTTATTGCAAGTACTTATGGTACCGGTGAAGCACCAGACCTGGCTTCGTCATTTGAGAAGAAAATTATGTCCGGTCAGGCTGACCTGAGTCATCTTCATTATGCTGTACTGGCGCTGGGTTCTAAAGAATATCCGGATACTTTCTGTAGTTTTGGTCACCGTATTGATCAATGGCTGAAAAATAATGGTGCTCAGCAATTATTTACCACTATTGAAGTCGACAATGCCAGTAACGAGCATATCCAGCAATGGAATGCCGCACTCGCTCAGTCAACTCAGCTAGAACTTCAGGCCATGGACATTGATAAAACCTTTGACCATTGGACCCTTGTAAAACGTGAGGTGTTGAATCCAGGCAGTCTGGGAGCTCCAGCCTTTAACCTGGAATTTAAACCTGAACATGAAGCACAATGGCAAGCGGGTGATATTGCAGAAATCCAGCCAGGGAACAGTGCTGAACGCATTGCGCAATTCCTGGCAGCACACCAAATTCCTGCAGGTACTGTGGTTGCCTCTATGCAGCAACGTATAGAAGACATCCTCTGGAACCGTGATCTGACTCAGCCAATTTTCCCATTTATTTCTTCAGAAGAATTACTGAATCAGTTACCCGTGTTACCAACACGTGAATATTCTATTGCCAGTATTCCAAGCCAACAGATCTTGCGTCTCGTAGTTCGTCAGCAACAGGATGCATCCGGTGAACTTGGTCTAGGTTCAGGCTGGTTAACACAATATGCCGCACTCAATGCACCTATTGCCTTGCGTATTCGCAGCAATGATTCCTTCCATCTGGTGGATGATAACCGCCCAATTATCTGTATTGGTAATGGTACCGGGATCGCTGGCCTGATGAGTTTACTGCATACTCGTAACCGTCAGGACTATAATGAAAACTGGCTGATCTTCGGTGAACGTCAGCGTGCACACGATTTCTTCTATCAGGAAACCCTGGAAGCCTGGTTGACTGTAGGTACACTAAAACGTCTGGATCTGGCATTCTCACGTGATCAGGCTGAAAAAGTTTATGTACATCACAAGCTCCGTGAACAGGCGGATGAGCTGAAAACCTGGGTGAACAATGGTGCTGTGATTTATGTCTGCGGTAGCATTGACGGCATGGCCAGTGATGTCGATCAGGCACTGATTGATATTCTAGGTGAATCAACTGTTGATCAATTACGTCAGGACGGTCGTTATCGCCGTGATGTGTATTAATCAGTAAGTGATGAAAAAAACCGGGCCATGTTGCCCGGTTTTTTCTTGCCTATAGAACTGAAATACCTACAATAAAATATGAAAATTACAGGATTATTCATGTCAGATTTTTATAAATGCCTGATCAGTAGTATTGTAGGGATTTTACTGAGTGCAGACAGTCTCTGGTTACTCTTACAGAACAAGATTCATCTGGGAATCTTGCTACCACTATTGATTGGCGTGTTACTGATTATTTACGCCCTGTTCTTTTCCTATTTCCAGCAATGGCACCAGCACTCCAGGTTTCGTTCCAGTGTATGGAAATGGATGTGGATTGGATTTTTTACCTGGGTTGCCAGTGTTCTGATCTTCTTTGGCTATATTCAAAGCAATATCAATAGTAATAATACCCAATTGCCAACCAAGGCAATCCTGGTTTTAGGTAGTGGTATAGAAAACAACCGACCCTCGCCAACCTTGCAAAAACGTCTCGACACTGCAGCTGACTATGTACAATTGCATCCAGAAGCATTGATCATTATGACGGGCGGCTTGAGTTTTCAGGAGAAATATACTGAAGCCGAAGTGATGCAGGCTTACCTTAAACAGTCATATCCTGCTGTTCGTAATCCAGTTGCAATGGAAGATCAAAGTACCAGCACCGAACTCAATCTGATCAACTCCAAAAAGATTTTAAACAGTCATCAGATTACTTTGAATGATCCAATTACCATTGTCACCAGTGACTTTCATAGCATTCGTGCTCGTGCCATAGCCAGACATCAGGGCTATACACAGATCATCAGTATTAGCGCAGAAACACCACTATATATTCGCTATAACTCGTGGCTACGCGAGTATTTTGCTTTTCTTAGCGGCTGGTTGCTGAATGAATATTAAAAAAGAGTTATTTAAAAGATAAAAATCAATGCAATCGGATTTGGCGTGGCAATGGAATATGACCGTTTTTAAAGATCTCCGGCTTCTGTACATAAATCTGATACAGATAATTCTTGATATCCAGCAGCATTTTTTCTGGTGCAACCAGAATATTTTGCCCTTCAGGCGTCAGATCTAGAGATAAAGCGGTATGTTCTTCACGCAGGAAAGGAATCACTTTTTCAATAAAGTCTTTGAAGCTAATTTCCTGAATTTCGTATTTTTCCCAGTTATCTTTGATGAGCAGTTTTGCCAAGCCTTTACTCTGCCAGGTTGCAAAAGCCTTTTGCCCTGTTGGCGTTGCACAGAGTGCCCAGCCATCTTGGTATAAGGCGTAAATGCAGCCTTGTGCCACAATTGTTTCAATGAACTGTTTATAAACTTGTAGAGGATCGTAAGGAGTATTTTGAGTTTTAGCCGCGGCCTTGCGCTGATATGGATTTCTCATAGCCATGAAATTTTATAAATTATTATAGACTTAGGATTCTATGGAAAATTTAGATTTTAAGCAAGATAGAATATGGTGGGCGCTGACGGGATCGAACCGCCGACATTCTGCTTGTAAGGCAGACGCTCTACCAACTGAGCTAAGCGCCCTGAAGAGTAAAAAATAACATCGTTATTTTTTATGATGAAAGACAAGCGAAGCGCATAGTCTTGGACTTTGATAACACATTTTTCACATCAGGAAATGAAAAATGGCGCAGCGGACGGGACTC
>NZ_DEZM01000175.1:0-229 GCF_002364825.1 Acinetobacter sp. UBA3132
AAAAAAATCCAGACGCATCGGCAGGATGCTCATATAAAAGATCAGGCCTATTTAAACAATTCTTGCGATATAAAAAAAGCAGCCTGGAGGCTGCTTGAAAATTTAAGTCTTCGAATTATTTTTTATCAACTAGGCTAAAGAACCAGTTCAGGAATAACGCAGCAAAGGTCGCTGTACCAATTCCACCTAGGTTAAAGTTACCGAAGGTCAGGGCAAAGTCACCCGTACC